>NZ_JBQEOE010000004.1:197207-211536 GCF_052045105.1 Lysobacter sp. 22409
CCAACCCCGCGCCGCCTGCGGTCGAGGGCGCCGAGGCCTTGCTCGACGCCGCGCAGCGCCTGGCCGACAACGGCGACTTCGACCGGGCCGCGAGCTCCTGCCAGGCCTATCTGCAGGCGCAGGGGCCGTCGGCGCGCGCGCTGTACCTGCTCGGGCTGATCGAGGGAGCGAAGGGCCGCAACGAGCTCGCCGAAGACTATTTCCGCAAGGCCTTGTACTTGCAGCCGCAACACGAAGAGACCCTGATGCACCTGGCCTTGCTGTTAGAAACCCGCGGCGACGCCGCCGCTGGGCGGGTCCTGCGCCTGCGTGCGCAACGCTCGCGCAGGACGGCAGGTTGATGGGCACCGATAAGGACCGCGCAGGATGAGCGCCAAACACACGCCGGCCGGATCGAGCAGCGCCGTGGCGCGCTTGCTCGACCGCGCGCCCGAGCCGGAGGCGCTGCGCGAGGCGACCCGGCACGTCGCGGCCAAGGCCGAAGACCTGAGGTCGCTGACTGGGTCGCTGTTCGTGTTCCGCCTCGGTGCGGAATGGTTGGGCCTGACCGCCTCGGTGGTCGACGAAGTCATCGAGCCGCGCCCGGTCCACACCCTGCCGCACCGTCGCGAAGGCGTGGTGCGCGGGCTGGTCAACGTGCGCGGCCAGCTCACCGTCTGCGTGGCGCTCGAATCGCTGTTCCATCTCGAACCGGGCCAGGCCGACGCCGCGCGCAGCGTATTGAACCGGCGCCTGGTGGTGCTGGCCTGGCAGGAGCAGCGTCTGGCTTTCGAGGCCGACGAAGTGCACGGTTCGCATCGTTACGACCCGGCCACGATCGGCAACGTGCCGGCGACGGTCGCGCATTCGGTGTCGCCGTTCAGTACCGGCATCCTGGCCATGGGCCAGCGCAACGTCGGCGTGCTCGACGACGCGCTGGTGCTCAGCGCACTCAATCGGCGGCTCGGATGAGCACAGGCAACCTCCAGGACTATTCGCTGCACGACCTGTTCCGCATGGAAGTGGAGGGGCAGGCGCAGGTGCTGACCGAGGGGCTGCTGATCCTCGAAAGCCATCCGGCCTCGGCGCCGGAACTCGAAGCCTGCATGCGCGCGGCGCATTCGGTGAAAGGCGCCGCGCGCATCCTCGGCCTGTCGGCCGCGGTGGCGGTCGCGCATTCGATGGAAGATTGCCTGGTCGAGGCGCAACAGGGGCGGCTGGTCCTCGGCAACGTCGTCATCGATGCTTTGCTCGGCGGCGTCGACCTGCTCGCCCGCATCGCCGCGACCCCGGCTACGGAGACCGCGCCGTGGATGCAGGACGATGCGCCGGACGCCGAGCGTTTCCGCGCCGCTCTGGCCGCGGCCCTGGCCGCCGATCCCGCTCCGGCCGCGTCGTCGGCGTCGGCGTCGGCGCTGGCCGTGACGATCGAGCCGGAGCCGGCGTCGAGTGCGGACGCGGCCCATGCCGACGCCGAAAGCGAAGAGCGGGTGCTGCGCATCACCGCGCGCAGCCTCAACCGCCTGCTCGGCCTGGCCGGCGAATCGCTGGTGGTGTCGCGCTGGCTCGATCCCTACATCCGCTCGTTGAGCCGCCTGAAGCGTCTGCAGCACGACAGCGCGGCCGCGCTGGACCGGCTGGCCGACGTCTCGCCGGGCATGTCGCGCGATCAACATGCGAACGCGTTGCTGATGGAGGCGCGCTCGGCGATCGCCGAGTCGCAGCGGCAACTGGCCGATCGCATCGCCCAGTTGGACTTGTTCGAGCGCCGCATCGCCAGCGTCGCCCATCGCCTCTACGACGAGGCGTTGTCGAGCCATATGCGGCCGTTCGCCGACGGCACCCGCGGTTTCAAGCGCATGGTCCGCGATCTGGCGCGCGAACTCGGCAAGGAGGCGCGCCTGGAGATCGTCGGCGCCAAGACCCAGGTCGACCGCGACGTCCTCGCCAAGCTCGAAGCGCCGTTGGGCCACCTGCTGCGCAATGCGGTCGATCACGGCATCGAGTCGGCCGAGCAGCGCCGCGCCGGCGGCAAGCCCGCCGGTGGCCTGGTGCGGCTGGAAGCGCATCACGTGTCCGGCCTGCTCGAAATCACCATCGAGGACGACGGTCGCGGCATCGATCTGGAACAGGTGCGCCGCATCGTCGTCTCCCGCCGCCTGGCCGACGAGGACACCGCCTCGCGCCTGAGCGAGGCGGAACTGCTCGAATTCCTGTTCCTGCCCGGATTCACCCTGCGCGAGGTAGTCACCGAGATCTCCGGGCGCGGGGTCGGGCTCGACGCCGTGCAGAACATGGTCAAGCAGTTGCGCGGCACGGTCCGGCTGTCGTCGCAGGCGGGCGGCGGTACCCGCTTCCAGTTGTTGCTGCCGCTGACGACCTCGGTGTTGCGCGCGCTGGTGGTCGAGATCGGCGCGGAAGCCTATGCGTTTCCGCTGACCCAGATCGTCTGCACGGCGATGCTCGCGCGCGAGGACGTGCACTGGCTGGAAGGGCGCCAGCATTTCGAGTTGAACGGCCGCCGCATCGGCCTGGTGTCGGCGCAGCAGGTGCTCGGCGGCGCCGAGGCCAAGGCCGCGCCCGAGCAATTGCACGTGATCGTGCTCGGCGCGCCCGGCGGCGGTCACGAATACGGCCTGGCGGTGGAGCGTTTCCGCGGCGTCAGCGAGTTGGTGGTGCAGTCGCTGCCGAGCCAGCTCGGCAAGGTCAAGGACATCAGCGCCGGCGCCCTGCTCGACGACGGCACGCCGGTGCTGATCGTCGACGTGGAGGACCTGCTGCGTTCGGTCGAGCGCCTGGTGTCGACCGGACGCCTGACCCAGCTGCGTTACGACGACAGCGCGCAGACCGCGACCCGCAAGCGCGTGCTGGTGGTCGACGATTCACTCACCGTACGCGAGCTCGAACGCAAACTGATCGAAAGCGGAGGCTACGTGGTCGAGGTGGCGGTGGACGGGATGGACGGCTGGAACGCGGTGCGGGCGGGTCATTTCGATCTGGTCGTGACCGACATCGACATGCCGCGCATGGACGGCATCGAGCTGGTCGGCCTGATCAAGAAGGATGCGCGTCTGCGCAGCGTGCCGGTCATGATCGTGTCGTATAAGGATCGCGAGGAAGATCGCCGGCGCGGCCTCGATGCCGGCGCCGATTTCTATCTGACCAAGGGCGGCTTCCATGAGGAAGCTTTGTTGCAGGCGGTGGTCGACTTGATCGGCGAGGCCGCCGCATGAGGATCGGCATCGTCAACGACCTGGCGCTGGCGGTCGAAGCGCTGCGCCGCGCGATCGGCCGGCGCAGCGAGCACCGCATCGCCTGGACCGCGGCGAGCGGCGAGGAAGCGGTCGCGCGCTGCGCCGAGGACACGCCCGACCTGGTGCTGATGGACTTGTTGATGCCGGGCATGGGCGGGGTCGAAGCGACGCGCCAGATCATGGCGCGCAGCCCCTGTGCGATCCTGGTGGTGACCGCCAGCGTCGGCGGCAACGCCTCGCTGGTGTTCGAGGCCATGGGCCACGGCGCCATCGACGCCGCCGACGTGCCGACCCTTGGCATCGACGACTACGCCGGCGCGCAGGAACTGCTGGCCAAGATCGACCTGATCGGCCGCCTGGTCGGCGATGCGCCGTCGCGGCAGGCCAAGAAGCCGCCGATGCGCCGCTCCGGCGCCAAGCGCCTGGTCGCGATCGGTGCTTCCGCCGGCGGCCCGGCGGCGCTGGCCGAGTTGCTCGGCGGATTGCCGGCCGGTTTTCCGGCGGCGATCGTCGTCGTCCAGCACATCGACGAAAAGTTCGCCAGCAGCATGGCCGACTGGCTCAATCGCTTTTCCGCCAACCCGGTGCGGCTGGCGCGGCCGGGCGATCGGCCGGCCACCGGCAGCGTTCTGCTGGCCGGCACCAACGAGCATCTCGTGCTCGAGCCCGACGGCGCGCTGGCGTACACGCCCGAGCCGGTGGAGCAGCCGTACCGGCCTTCGGTCGACGTGTTCTTCGAGAGCATCAATAAGGACTGGCCCGGCGAGATCGTCGGCGTGCTGCTGACCGGCATGGGCCGCGACGGCGCCAGCGGTCTGCACTCGCTGCGGATGCGCGGCCACCACACCATCGCCCAGGACCAGGCCAGCAGCGCCGTCTACGGCATGCCCAAGGCGGCCGCCGATCGCGGCGCCGCCGTCGACATTCTTCCCCTGGATCGAATCGCATCGAAGTTGCGGTTGCTCTTCGGTGACATCAGGAACGTAGCCCCATGACTGAGCATTCCTCGAGCTTTACGCCGGCCACGCCCCGCAGGCGCCGGTTCGTCGTGTTGCTGGTCGACGATCAACCGATCATCGGCGAGGCCGTGCGCCGCGCGATCGCCAGCGAGCAGGACGTCGAGTTCCACTACTGCAGCTCGGCCAGCGACGCGGTCGCGACCGCCGAGGCGCTGCAGCCGACGGTGATCATGCAGGACCTGGTCATGCCCGGCGTCGACGGCATGACCCTGGTGCACCTGTACCGGGTGCACGCGAGCTTGCGCAACGTGCCGATCGTGGTCCTGTCGAGCAAGGAGGACGCGGCGGTGAAAAGCCAGGCCTTCGCGACCGGCGCCGCGGATTATCTGGTCAAGCTGCCGGACCCGATCGAGCTGATCGCGCGCATCCGCCACCACTCGCAGGCCTATCTCAACCAGATCGAACGCGACGCGGCCTATCGCGCGCTGAGCGAGAACCAGCAGAAGCTGTTGGAAATGAACGAAGTGCTGCGCCGGCTCAGCGATGTCGACGGCCTCACCGGGCTGAACAATCGCCGCTACCTCGACAGCTACCTCGACACCGAATGGCGCCGCGCGGTGCGCGAGCAGGGCGACTTCTCGATCCTCATGGTCGATGTCGACAACTTCAAGGTCTACAACGACGCCTACGGCCATTTGATCGGCGACGAGGCGCTCAAGGCGGTGGCCGGCGCGGTGCAGCGTTGCGCGCAGCGTCCGGCCGACGTCGCCGCGCGTTTCGGCGGCGAAGAGTTCGCGTTGGTGTTGCCGTCGACGCCGAGCGAAGGCGCGCGCCAGGTTGCCGAGCAGATTTGCGCCAGCGTCTACGAACTGGCGATTCCGAACACCGGCGCCGAGGTCGGCCGCGTCACCGTCAGCGTCGGCGGCGCGACCTATTCGCCGTGCAGCGGCGATTCCTACGAGCCCTTGCTCGAAGCGGCCGACTTCGCCCTCTACGAAGCCAAGCGCGCCGGCAAGAACCAGGCGGTTCACCGCGAACTGCCCTGAGCCGCCGTGGCCCAGCCGCGGCGGATTCACGGGGCCGATGAGCGCGGTCCGGCGCCGTTGCGTGCGCAGCGGCGCCTGAGTTCGCGCCATCGAGCGTAGGCGCCTGTCGCGTGCCGGCAAGTCGATTAGCGACGAGGAAAGCGGCTTCGCGTGCGACTCGGCGCAAGGCTCGCGTGCCTGCGCGACGACTAATGTGCTTTGTGCGATCGAGCGCAATGAACTGACACAAATGAGTGACGCATGACGTCACTATGTGTCATTAATGTTGATTAACGTCACAAATTTTCCCTGCCAAGCCGTTGCTGCCGAGCTTGGCACGTGGCTTGCGTCTCTAAGTCAAAATTGTGATTTACGTCACAAAAATAATAGAGACATAAGGCACGCCTCTCCGGTCGTGGCTGCTCTCTGCCTTACCGGACAGCCCGCCTCGGGTTGTAAACGAGGGAAGCAAGGATATGCGTCAAACGGAACGACTTCTGCGCCGGAGTGCGCTCAGCACATTAGCCTGTGCCATCGCCGCGACCTGCGGCACGGCGCAGGCGCAATTCAAGACCGATCGCCCCCTGCCGGCGCCGCTGCTGGCGCAACGCCTGGCACCGCAACCGGCCGCGACGATCCGCGTCGCGGTCGATCGCGACAGCCTGCCGGCCGACGGCCAGACCCCGGCGAAACTCGACATCCAGGTGCTCGACCGCGACGGTCGGCCGCTGCCGGGCGAGACGGTCCTGACCCTGGAGTCTTCGGCCGGCCGCTTGCAACTGCCGGGCGCGAGCAGCGACCAGTTCGGCCTGGCGCCGCGCGACCTCGATGCGGCGATGCCGGGTTTCCAGCTCATGGCGAAAGACGGTGCCGCGCAGGTCTGGCTGTTGGCGCCGATCGAGCCGCAGCGCGTGCAGGTGCAAGTGTCCGCGGGTGCGGCGGTGGCCAAGGGCGAGATCGGCTTCGTGCCGGCGCTGCGCGAGATGATCGCGGTGGGCCTGGTCGAAGGCATCGTCAGCTTCGACCGCAAGAACCCTTTGAGCCTCAGTCAGGCGCGGCCCGAGGACGGCTTCGAGGACGAGATACGCAACTGGTCGCGGCGTTCCGGCGACGGCAAGCGCAGTGCCGCCTTGCGCACGGCGTTCTTCCTCAAGGGCAAGGTCCGCGGCGATGCCTTGCTGACCATGGCCTACGACAGCGACAAGCCCGATCGCGACCGCCTGTTCCGCGATCTCGACCCGGAGCGTTGGTACCCGGTCTACGGCGACGCCTCCATCGTCGGCTTCGAGGCGCGCAGCAACAGTCGCCTGTATCTGCGCCTGGACAAAGACCGCAATTATCTGTTGTACGGCGACATCGTCACCGGCGACGGTTTCAGCCAGCGCAACGGGCAGGGCAGTGTCGCCCCGGTCGCGACGCGCGAGCTCGGCCAGTACCACCGCGCCATGACCGGTCTGCGCGCGCATGCCGAAGGCGCGCGCGGCGCGCTCGACGTGTTCGCCGCCTACGACAACCTGCGCCAGGTGATCGAGGAATTCCCCGGGCGCGGCCTGTCAGGCCCGTACACCGTCAGCAACAGCGCCGGCGCGGTGCTCGGCAGCGAACGCGTGGAGATGATCGTGCGCGACCGCCACGCGCCCTCGCGCATCGTCGAGGTCAAGCCGATGCAGCGCTTCGTCGACTACAACTTCGAACCCTTCAGCGGCCGCATCCTGTTCGCGCAATCGGTGCCTTCGGTCGATGCCGCGCTCAACCCGGTGTCGGTGCGCATCAGCTACGAAGTCGACCAGGGCGGCGAGCGCTACTGGGTTTACGGCGCCAACGGCCAATACCGCGTCAACGAGCGCTTCGAACTCGGCGGCAGCTACGTCAAGGACGAAAACCCCCTTTCGCCTTATGAGCTGGCCAGCGCCAACGCCAGCGTGCATTTCGGCGAGCGGACCTGGCTCAGCGGCGAAGTGGCGCGCAGCCGCAGCGCCTACAACACCTTGCCGGGGCTGCTGTACACCGCGTTGCCTGGCGCAGGGGTCGGTGGTGGCCCGATCGATCCGCTGCGCAGCGATCAGGTCGAAGGCGATGCCTGGCGCCTGGCCTTCGGCCATCGCGGCGAACACAGCGACATCGGTGCCTATTACGGCGAAAGCGACGCGGGCTTCAATAACCCCGCTTCGTCGTTCATCGGCGGGCGCAAGCAGGGCGGCTTGGATGCGCAACTGCGCCTCGACGAAACCTGGGGCTTGTACGCACAGGGCACGCATGTCGAAGGCACGGTCAGCGATGCGCGCCGCGACCAGTTGCAGGCCGGCGTGCGCTACACGCCGAACGAAGCCTTCACCTTGGAAGTCGGCGCCAACCGGGTCGACGAACGCGCCGGCCGCTACGGTTACGGCAACGGCCTGTCGGTACCGGCGCCGATCACCGCGCCGTTCGGCGTCGGCGTGGTCTCGCCGGGCTTCGGCGGCGGCTTTTACGGCGGCTCGCCGAACGCGATCAATCCCGGCACCGGCCAGACGCTGTACAACACTGGCTACGGCTGGAGCGGCCAATACGGCAGTTGGGTCGGTAACGGCCTGGCCGGCGTGCCGGTCGAATACACCGCGTTGCGCGTGGCCGCGCAGTGGCGCGTCGACGAACGCTTCGACCTCAGCGCCGAAGCCGAGCAGGACCTAGACCACAGCGAGCATCGCCGCGCCGCGCTCGGCGCGGGCCTGCGCGTGCACGACAAGACGCGTTTGTACGGCCGCTATGAGTGGAACACCGGCCTGGCGTCGGTCGCGACCGCCGAGGGCGCGGTCGATGCCGCCGGCCGTCGCCATGCCAGCCCCTACGAAAGCAATGCCTTCGTCTACGGCCTCGACACCGAGTACATGGACGGCGGCACCGTGTTCAGCGAATACCGCATGTACGACGCCTACGGCGCGCGCCAATTGCAATGGGCCAACGGCCTGCGCAATCGCTGGCGGGTGACGCCGGCGCTGAGCCTGCAGACCGGCCTGGAGAAATTGCAGGTGCTCGACGGCCGCGGCCAGCAAGCCACCGCCGCGAGCCTCGCCGCGGAGTGGCGTCCGGACGAGTTGTGGCTGATCAGCGGGCGCCTGGAGTGGCGGCGCAGCGACAACGTCGGCGACAACGTCCTGCCGAACGACCCGGTCACCGGCCTGCCGACCACGGTGCCATGGCTGAGCCAGGGCTACGACACCTGGCTGTCGACTTTCACCCTCGCGCGCAAGCTCAATCGCGACTGGACCGGCTTGCTGCGCAACTACCATCTGCGAAACCGTTACGACGGCGATGCCCAGGACAGTTACGAAGACCGTTTCCAGCTTGGCTTCGCCTATCGCGACACCGACCGCAACCGCCTCAACGTGCTCGGCAAATACGAGTTCTGGACGCGCCGCGACAGCAGTCTGGCCAACAGCGGTCTCGGCAGCGGCGGCTTTCCCGTCGACGGCGACGACCGCTTCGTGCTGGGCAACGAAGGTTTCGACAAACACGTCCTGTCGGTGCACGCCGACTGGCACCCGTCGCGGCCGTGGTGGCTCAGCGGCCGTCTTGCCGGCAAGCGCCAGCGCGACTACTTCGACGGGCGCAGCGATCGCTACACCGCTTATCTGGCCTCGGGCCGGCTGACCTACGACGTGTCCGAACGTTGGGACGTCAGCGCCCTCGCGGCGCAGATGTGGAGTCCCGGCGGCGCGCGCCAGTACGCCTTCGGCGCCGAACTGGGCTATCTGGTCAAGGACAACCTGTGGCTGTCGGCCGGCTACAACCTGCGCGGCTTCCGCGACGACGACCTGACCCAGGGCGAATACACCAACCAGGGCGCGTATCTGCGCCTGCGCTTCAAGTTCGACGAAACCCTGTTCCGCGGCAACGACCCCGCGACCAACCCCGCCTTGCCGCGCTGAGGAGTATCGAGTGATGAAACACCACCCAACGAAGGATCGTCGGCACCTGTCGGTGTTGCTCGCGCTGATCGGCCTGACCGCATCGCCGGCGCAAAGCCAGACCGCGCAGGAGAGCTTGACGCCGGCGCCGCAGCGCATCGCCAACGCGGCCATTCGCGCCGACCACCAAACTTATGAAGCGACGCAGGCACGGATCAAGGCGCTCAACGATCGCGGCATCGAAGTCGACGACTACGCGCTGTCGAAAGCGCAGTGCTGGCTCGACACCAGCTTCCACGAGTACAGCCGCAACGACCGCGGCGGCTACCCGCAGGCGGCGTTGGCCGAATCGGCCAGGTTGATCGCCGCGCTCGAAGCCGGCACCGATCCGGGCAGCGAAACCCCGCTGGTCAACGGCGCCGAAAAATTGCGCCCCGACCTGTGGGCGCGTTACGACGCCTTGCGCCGCCACGCCGGCTTCCGTTGCGCGCGCCAGGCCACCGCCTGCGCCGAAGTCGAGCTGGTGCACGCCGGCAACGAGATCCACGACGGCGGCTGGCGCCATGCCAAGCCCTACATCCAGATCGCCGAAGACTTGTCGGCGCGCGCGGAAGCCGCCGCCGAGGCCTGCCCACCGCCGCCGTCGCCGCAAGCGCCGCCGTCGCAGCAGGCGAACTACGAGCTGTCGGCCGATACATTGTTCGCGTTCGATCGCGGCGACCTCGCCGGCCTGTTGCCGCGCGGCAAGGGCCGGCTCGATGCGCTCGCCGCCGAGTTGCGCGCGCGCACCGAGGTGACCGGCTTCAACGTCGTCGGTCACAGCGACCGGCTGGGCAGCGAGGCCTATAACCAACGCTTGTCGCAGCAGCGCGCCGACACCGTGCGCGCCTATCTGCAAGGGCAGGGCGTGCGTACGCCGATCAGCGCCGAAGGGCGCGGCGAACGCGAACCGGTCAGCCAGGGCTGTGTCGGCGAGCGTGCGACCGCGGCATTGAAGCAATGCCTGCAGCCGGATCGTCGCGTGCAGATCGAAGTCCGGGCCGCGGCGAAGTGAGGACCGGCATGGCCATCGCAAACTTCTCCCGTCTGCGCGCCTGGCTGCCGCGCGCGGCGGCGCTGTTGCTCGCCGCGGCGCTGCCGGTCGCGCCCGCCGCGGCGCAGACCTGCGCGCCGCTGTTCAACGAAAGCTTCGGTTTCGGTTCCGGCACCAGCCGCATCGGTCCGCCGCTGTCGCCGGCGCAGACCACCTACCGTTACGAAGACACCGCACCGCAGTGCATCGGCCCGGATTGCCGGGTCAACGACGGCGAGTACTCCCTGGTGCAATCGCCGCGCAGCGACGGCGGCAACATCGCCTGGCGCGACGGCACCGACCACACCGGCGATCCGAACGGCTACATGATGCTGGTCAACGCCGACTTCGATCCCGGCGTGTTCTATTCGCGCGACTTCACCGGCCTGGCGGTCGGCGTGCGCCACGACTTCACCGCCTGGCTGACCAACGTGCAGGAATACCTGCCCGGCGACGGCGATATCGACCCCAACGTCACCTTCCGCATCGTCGACCCGAGCACCGGCGCGGTGCTCGGCAGCGTCAGCAGCGGCGACATTCCGGAACTGCCCGGCACCGTGCTGACCTGGAACGAGTACGGCGTGAGCTTCGTCCCGACCCAATCGAGCCTGCGCCTGGAAGTCGTCAACAACAGCCCCGGCGGCGCCGGCAACGACCTCGCCCTCGACGACATCTCGTTGACCGCGCTGGACAGCTGCGCCAGCGACGTGACCCTGGTCAAGAGCGTGACCGACGCCAACGGCAACGGCATCGCCGAACCCGGCGAGGCGCTGAACTACACCATCACCCTGCGCAACATCGGCAACCTGACCGCGATCAACTACGACGTCCTGGACAACCTCGATGCCAACACCGTCTACGTGTCGTCCGACAACGGCGGCATTCACGACGGCGCAGCGAGCGGCGGCACGGTGGCCTGGCGCAACCTCAGCATCGCGCCCGGTGCAAGCCTGAGCCTTACCGTCGCGGTGACCGTGGTCGACCCGATACCGGCCGGCGTCGCGCGCATCCTCAACCGCGCCTACAACCCGGATAAGGGCCCGCCGGATTGCAACAGCGACCCGAGCCTGCCCGGTTGCGCGCAGATCCCGACCGGTCCGCGCGTGACGGTCGCGAAGACGCTGTCGGCCGAGTCCGGCAACGTCGCCGGCCGCGCCGAGGCCGGCGAAACACTGACCTACACCTTGACCCTCAGCAACACCGGCGGCTCGGCCGCGAGCGCTCACAGTTTCTACGAGTTGCTGCCGGCGCATACCCGCCTGGTGTCGGTGAGCGGGGCCAGCATCGCCGGTTGCGCGGTCGGCGATGCCGGCGCGCGTGCCTGCACCCTGACCGTGGCCGGCCCGATCGCCGGCAACGGCGGCAGCGCCGCAGTGAGCTTCGTCGTGCGCGTGGTCGATCCGATTCCGAATGCCGTCACCGCGATCTACAACCTCGTCACCGATAACACCGGCAATCCTCCGCCGGTGGGCTGCGATCCGGCCACCGACCCGAACGGCTGCACCGCGCCGCCGCCGGGCTGCGATGCTGCGACCGATCCGAACCATTGCGTGCAAACGCCGGTGATCCAGCCGACCGTGACCGTCGCCAAGCGCCTGAGCGGCGAGAGCGGCAACCTGCCCGGTCAGGCCGAGCCCGGCGAAACCCTGAGCTACACCCTGACCCTGACCAACGGCAGCGCGGTCGCGGCGAGCAACCATAGCTTCTACGAGTTGTTGCCGGCGCATACCACCTTGGTGTCGGTGAGCGGCGCGAGCCTCGCCGGTTGCGCGATCGGCGATGCCGGCGCGCGTCCTTGCACCCTGACCGTGGCCGGGCCGATCGCCGGCAACGGAGGCACCGCCGAAGCGAGCTTCGTGGTGCGCGTGGTCGACCCGATTCCCGCCGGCGTGAGCGGCATCTACAACCTGATCACCGACAACACCGGCACGCCGCCGCCGGTCGCGTGCGATCCGTCCACCGACCCGAACGGCTGCGCCACGCCGCCGCCTGGGTGCGATGTCGCCGCCGACCCCGCGCATTGCGTCGGTACGCCGGTGGCGACGGTGTTGAGCGTGAGCAAGGACGCGCCAGGCCCGCCGCAGGCGGTGCCCGGAACGGCCGACGAATTCCTGGTGCGTTACGCGATCGTGGTGCGCAATCAGGGCGCCGCGGTCGGCCGTTACGAGCTCAGCGACACGCCGCAGTTCGGCGCCGGCGTCAGCGTGCTATCGGCCACCGCGACCCGCAACGGAGCCAGTGTTGTGGTCAGCGGCGTTGGCCCGTGGGCGCTCGCCACTGCCCGTGATCTCGCCGCCGGCGCCAGCGATACCTATGCGCTGGAGCTGCGGGTGCGGGTAGCGGCATCGGTGATCGCCGACCCGTCCAATAACGCCTGCGTCGCCGGCGGTAGCGGGCGCGGTCTGTTCAACGAAGCCGTGCTGAGCGTAGCCGGCCGCACGCTGCGCGACGATGCCTGTGTCGATACGCCGTTGCCGTCGACCGATGCGGTGCTCAGCGTCGAGAAGATCGGCTCGGTGCGCGAAGCCGAGGTCGGCGACCTTGTTTCTTACAGCGTGCGCATCCGCAACAGCGGCGCCGGCCTGGCCTTGGCGCCGGTGCTGGTCGATCGCCTGCCGGCCGGTTTCCGTCTCGTCGCCGACACCGCGCAAGTGCGCGGCGCCGGCCTGGTGTCGCTGAGCGGCGCGCCCGGACCGGTGCTGCGCATCGCCCTCGATCGCCTCGCCCCCGGCGCCGAAGCGGTGGTGCGTTACCGCGTGCGTATCGGCGTCGGCGCGCAGCAGGGCGACGGCATCAACCGCGCCCAGGCCGAATGCACGGCCGGCACCGGCCTGCGCCCGTGCTCGAACGTGTCGCAATGGAAGGTCGAGATCCGTGGCGGCGTGTTTTCCGATGAGGGCTGCGTGGTCGGACAGATCTTCGTCGACTGCAACCTCGACTCGGTGAAGGACCGCGAGGAACTCGGCATCCCCGGCGTGCGCCTGTATTTCGAGGACGGCACCTATCTGATCAGCGACGTCGAAGGCAAGTACAGTTATTGCGGGCTGCGTCCGGTGACCCATGTGTTGAAGGTCGATTCGACCACCTTGCCGCGCGACAGCCGATTGACCACGTCGAGCAACCGCAATGCCGGCGACGCCCACAGCCTGTTCGTCGATCTCAAGAACGGCGAACTGCAGCGCGCCGACTTCATCGAAGGCTCGTGCAGCAACCCGGTGCTGGAGCAGGTCAAGGCGCGCCGCGCCAACGGCGAGGTGCGCTCGGTGGAAACCGAGAGCGGCCAGCCGGCGCTGCGCTTCGAAGGCAAGGCGCCGGATGCGCCGCAGCAGGCGACCGAATCGGCGAATCAGCCGATCGAACGGGCGCGTCACGACGGCGGCGAGCGCTGACGGCGGCCCGATGGTCTCGGCCCGTCGCGACGGTGACGGGCCGACGTCAGTCGGCAAAACTCCAGGCAAGTCGCCCTGTGGGCGAGCCTGTTCGTGGCCGGCTGCGGGCGTTCGCGGCGGACACGGCGTTGGAGGAACAGGCTTCTAGCGTCGCCGAGTGCGCGGCTGTCGTTCGCTTGGAAACGCGGAGCGAAGCAAGGCGAGCCAAAGCAAATCCCCCACGTCCGCTGCGCGGCCGTTCGCCCCCTTTATCAAAAGGGGTAGGGTGGATTTGCTCTGCATGTGCTGATGGCCCGCACCGCATCGCAGCGCGCGGCCTTCGATCAGGCGGTTTCGGCCTGCAACAGCGCGAGTTGTTCGCGCAAGGCGTCGTTCTCGGCGGTCAGCTCGGCCACGCGCTGGCGCAGCGCCACGATCTGATCGGCGAGCGCGGCGTCCAGCGCCGAGGTTTCGCCCTCATCGCCTTCGCGCGGCTCGCGCGGTTTGCGCCGCGATTCGCGCACGCGCTTGGCCGCTTCCTTGAGTTCGCTTTTGCCGGCCAGGGCCGCGGCGCGCTGTTCGTCTTCCGGCAAGGTCGCGACCGCGGCGGCGGCATTGAGCGACAACGTGCCCGATTTCACCGCCGCCACCACTTCCGGCGCCGCCTGCTTGTGGATGGTTTCGATCAGGCCGACCTGGGCGGTGCTCAGGCGCGCCTCGCGGGCGATCTCGCCGCGTTGCTTGCGCGCGCCCGGTGCCGGCTTCGCCGCGGCTGCCGCGGCGGG
>NZ_JBQEOE010000004.1:211549-217660 GCF_052045105.1 Lysobacter sp. 22409
GGCGCGCTCGGCCAGGATCTCGCGCTTGCGCAGAGCCAGCACGCCGCGCTGGAAATCGGAGACGCTGCGCCGGCCGAGGTGCTGGTCGATCATCCACAGGTAGACGTCGTCGATCGACTGGAAGCGCGGGTTCTGCACGGTCTGGAACGGCAGGCCGTGCTTGCGGCAGATGCCGTAGCGGTTGTGGCCGTCGACCAGGACGTCGCCCCACAGCACCAGCGCGTCGCGGCAACCCTCGGCGAGGATGCTGCGCTCCAGCGCTTCGTGCTCTTCCTCCGTCAGCGGGTCGATATAGGCTTTGAGCTCTTGGTTGACGAGAATTTCCATGACGGGCACTGCAACTTCGGGCGCGGCATTGTAGGCAGATGCGGCCCATCGGTCAGCCCTGTGCCCATCCTGGCCTGCCGCCTTGCCGGTTGCGCCGGTGTTGGCGCGGTGTAGCGGATGAGCCGGATCGCCCCCTGCGGCAGGCTCAGTGGGGGCGCATCGGCGCTGGGCGGGTCCGGTCCTGGGCGTCGGGCGCCAGGACTGGCGCGGGCGCCTGGGTGTTCAGGGCAGCGAGTGCGCGCAACGATTCGGCGACCGGCGTCTTCGCCGCGTCGGCGGCCGCCATCTGCGCGCGGATATGGGCTGGGTCGCGCGGATCGCCCTGGACCACAAACAACTGCTCGGGCTGGCCCGGAGCGTGGCCGGCGACGACCTGATCGACACGGCTCAAGCCGCTGCGCTTGACCAGCACCAGCAGGCTTGCGGCGGTGCGTTCGCCGTCTTCGCCGTACCCCAGGCCCTGGCCTTGATGGATCGCGGCGACGCCGGCGCGGACCTGCCCGTACAAGCGGTGGTCCGGATGCTCGGCCAAGCGTGGGTCGCTGGAGGCCGCGGCCGGCATCGGCGGCAGGCGCCGCGCCGTTTCGTCGAACGGATTCTGCGGCCGATCGGGCAGGTGGCGCAGCAGTTCTCCGGCCACGCCGCGCGCGCCTTGCGCGAGCGCCACCGCGATCGATGCGCCTTCGCGGGTCAACAGCATGTCGCTGCGGTACTTGTCGAACATCGGCCGATGTTGCTGCGCCAGTCGTTGCGCCTGCGGGTCGTCGAGCACCGAGCGGTCGCGCCGCCCCGCACCGTCGATCGGGAGAAAGTGGTGCATGCGGTGCGACTCCCAACCGGCCGCTGCCGCAGGCAGGGCGTAGCGGATGTCGAGGCGGTCGCCGTTGTCGGCATAGCGGCCGACCCGGGTCAGCGTATCGACCTCTTGTTCGACCGCGTACATGCGGACCCGGCCGAAATGCCGGCCGGCGGCGCTGACCATGTCGCCGGCCATGACGTGATTGAGCACCTGGATGCCGCCCTCGGGGATGCGATCGCGCAGGCTTGCGGCGCCATAGGGGTTGAAGGTCTCGCCGCCCAGACCGAAACGGTAGGCGCTGATCTGCGCCAGGCAACCGCCGAGCGAATGACCGGTGACCGACACCGGCACGTCGCGGCCGAGTTCGTGCTTCAAGCCCTGCGCATATTCCACGGCGCGGCGGGTCAGGCCGATGGCGTCGTCGGCCTGGCGGTTGACGCGTGCGGCGATCATGCCGCCGTCGGCGAGCAGACCGTCCTTGACGAACTCGCGGCCGAATTCGGTGCCGCGGTGCGCGACCACGATGGCGCCGGTGTCGAGGCGTTGGTAGATCGTGCCCTGGTAACCGGACGGGCGGTCGACGTGCTCGACGACTTTGTAGGTCACCTCGTCGATGCGCACTTTCTCTTCCAGCCCCCTGGCGCGGCGACCCGGTTGGTAGGGGCTGTAGGCGTCGCTGGCGAGGTTCGCGTACTGCTGGCTGTTCGTGCTCATGGCGTGCTCGCCCTCGGAATGAAGGTGACGGAGAAGACGTCCGCGCGGATCTCCTCGCGGTAAGTGCGCGGACCTTGGTAATCCAGGGCGACCGCATCCTGCGGATTGACCCGCGGACGCCCGTCGCGCCAGAAATGCAGGGTGCTGCCGCGCCCGGACAGCAGCGCCTCGCCCGGCAGCGTCGGGTCGATGGCGATGTCGCGATGCTCGCGGTCGGCGAGGTGCAGGCTGACGTGGAGCGCGGCGAGCTTCCAACGGCAGACGCCGAGGCCGTGGTAATCCTCGTCGCGCATCGCATCGGCGTGCACGGCGATGACATAGCGGTTGGCCGCCGTGCGGATATAGGTTGCCGGCAAGCTGTGTCGGGGCATCGGCCGTACTCCGGTGCCCGCCAGCTCGGGCACGCAGGACAGGTCCGTTACCTCGTACTGGGCCGCGCCCTGCAGCGTCAACACCGGCCCGGGCGCATCGTCGAGGCGCAGGGTGATCTCGTAACGTTGCTGCGGGTGCGGATTGCGTCGGTAGTGCGGCATGGTCGGCTCGGAGACATTGGAGCAAGCGCCGAGGGCCAGGGCGAAGACGAGGACCAGGCCGGGCGTGGCGGGGGTAGGGCGCATGCAAGCTGGTGGCGAAGGTGGATGAGCGCCGCTGCGGCAACGACTCGGCAGCGCCGCTGTCGTCGCAGCGGTCGATGGCGCCGTGCGCGGTGTCGCGCGGTCAGGCCAGGCCATGCTCGACCGCGAGATAGACCAGGGACGCATCGCCCCTGACGTCGAGCTTGTCGAACACGCGCGAGCGGATCGTGCGCACGGTCGACTCGGTGACGCGCAACGAATCGGCGATGCGACGGATGCTTTCGCCCTTGACCATCAGCATCGCGACCTCGAGTTCGCGCGGGCTGAGTTGGTCGAACGGCGAAGAGTCGAACAACACCTGGCAGGCCAGGGCGTTGTCGAGGAAGCGCCGGCCGCTGGCCACTTCGCGCACGGCACGCAAGACCACCAGCGGATCGCTGGTCTTGCTGACGTAGCCCAGCGCGCCCGCGGCGAGCAAGCGCCGCGGAATCGGGCTGCGTTCGAGCATCGAGACGATCAGTACCTTGCGCTCGGGGTCCTGTCGCAGCAGGCGGCGGGTCAGGTCGAGGCCGTCGGTATCGGGCAGGTCGAAATCGCACACCACCAGGTCGATGGCGAACGTCGGGATCAAGGCCAGCGCATCGCGACCGTTGGCGGCTTCGCCGACCACTTCGATGTCGCCCGCTTCTTCCAGTACCCAGCGCATTCCGGTGCGCATGAGGGGGTGATCGTCGATCATGAAGACGCGGATCATTACGAACTCTCTTGCCAAGTCAGATCCATCTGGATGACATCTAATCTCAATAAAACCCCAGAGTTGGCAAGCATCGCTTCTCGAATTTGCTTTGTGTCCACAAGAACGTAGACATTTGTCTACAAGGCGTGGCCAAACGCGCACAACGAATCAGAGTTTTCCTACAACGCATTCCGGAATTCCGGTGCTAGCCTCACTCACGGATTCGATGTCGTTGCGATGCATCTACAACGACGACGCAGCCCGCGACCTCATTCGCAGACGGAGGCTTGCGAACGGCGACGAAACGCTCGCACCGCGGTCCCGTCGCGGCGGATATCCACTCTGGAGCGCGGGCCTGCCGTCCTGCGATTCGGGCGGCGCGACCCGGGCAACGCGACTTGCATGGCGCGACCCGGGCCGCTCGATTCGTAAAGCACCATCCGGAAGCACGATTCGTAAAGCACGGCTCGTAAAGCACGAACCGGAAAGCACGGTACGTACAGCACGACCTGGGAAGCACGGCCCGAACCACGCGATCCGAACCGTCGCCGTAAACAACAGCCTTCGAGGCGCACGCATCACATTGCCGCACGACGCAATGGCCGCGCCATCGGGCAGTGGGGCCATCGCGGGTCCGTGTGCGTGGCTGCGATTCGTAAGGTTTTTCCAGGCCGGAGTAGCGCCTTCCGGATGGCTGCGCAGCATGCGCAGACCCAAGGCAGCGCGGTAATCAGGCACCGGTCAGCGGGCCGTCCCGTCGGCAAGCCCGGCCGCAACGAAGGGGAACGCAATGGCAGGGATGGATCGGGTGTCGAATGGGCTGCATGAGGCGTATCTCGCCGGCATCCAGTCGGGGCTGGGCGACTTCGCCTTCTACAAGCTGATCGACGGCTACTTCAGCCACGAGATCGATGCCTTCGGCCTGCAGCTGATGGGGCGAATGATGGCCTGGGCCAGCAGCGTCGTCCTGACGCTGGTGACCTTGTGGGTGCTGCTGGCGGGTTACCGCATCGTCACCGGGCAATCGCGCGAGCCGATGATGGCCTTGGTCGTCAATGCGATGCGGATCGCCGTCATCGTGTCGGCCGCCACCGGCATGTCGATGTTCGGCGGCAGCCTGCACGGCTTGTTCACCGACAGCCTGGATCGCGAGATCCATCAGGTGTTCACCGGCATCGAGGGGCGGACCGCCGCCGACAGCATCGACGAGAACCTGGCCTATACCCAGGTCGCCCTAGCGGCGATCGATGCGGTGCAGGTCGTCGACGGCGACGATGCGATGCGTGAGGAGAAGGCGCGAGCCTTGCTGTTCGCCGGCGTCGGTTCGGCCAGTCCGGCGATGACGGCCGGCGCGATGTTGCTGCTGTACAAATTCGGCATCGCCGTGTTCATCGGCCTCGGCCCCTTGTTCATCCTGTGCCTGCTCTTCGAGCAGACCAAGGAACTGTTCCGCAAGTGGTTGCTCTATGGCCTGGGTACGTTGTTCTCGATGGCGACGCTGAGCGTGGTCACGGCGATGGCGATGAAACTGCTGGCGAAAGTGGCGGTCGCGTTCTGGGTGTCGAAGGCGTTCAACGGCATCGTCGGTCTCGACGCCGAGGGCATGACCAGCCTGGCGATGCAGCAGGGCGGCATCGGCCTGATCCTGACCACCTTCATCGTCGTCGCACCGCCGGTGGCAGCGGTGTTCTTCAACGGCACCATGGGCAACTTCGTGCATTACTCGGCGTTCGGCGGCGGTGCCGGCGCCGCATCGGCGCAGTCGGGCCAGGCCTCGGCCGGGTCGCATTTATCGCCGCAGTCGGGCAGCGAGCAGCGCGCCGCCACGCCGGCCTTGATGACCGGGGCGGCGCACGAACTCGGCCGGCCGCCGTCGGGGCGCGAGTCGCGCGGCGAAGATTCGGTACGCAGGGGCTGATGGCGATGCGCGGGCGTCCATCCAAGTACCGCAAACCGGCGATCTGCATCGCCGCGTTGGCGTTGTCTGCCGTGTCGGCGGGGGCTGCCTGGGCCGAAGGCGGCTGCCCGCCTGGCATGGTTCCCTACACCGCGGCCTCGCCGAACGCCTGCGCGCCGATGCCCAATAGCCTCGCCCCGCGTGGGACGGCGGGTCCGCGTTGGGCCAGCCAATGGGGCGCGCTCGCCTTCGATGCGGCCGCCGGCATCATGGGTGCGGCCAGCGACACGCGCAGCAAGCGCGAGGCCAAACGCATCGCCCTGGAGGATTGCCGCGCGCGCGGCGGCCAGGCCTGCAAGGTCGAGATGAGCTATCGCGACAGCTGCGTGGTGGTGGTCGCCGGCGATCGCCAATCGGACACGACGACCGCAAGCAGCGCCGAACGCGCCGCGGAAATCGGCTTGGGCGCTTGCGAGGCGCGCAAGGATCGGCGTTGTCAGTTGTACTACGCGGAGTGCAGTTTTCCGGTGCGGGAACGTTAGCGATGTAGTGTCGTATCGCCGAGGTGGGCGATGCGATTGCATCGTTTCGATTCTTGCCTCTTGCGCGGGGGATGAGCCGCAAGACCCTACGGCGCGGCCGCGGCTTGTGACCGCAGGAAATTCCTGTGGGGCGCGGCTTCTGCCCCGGAGCAGCGTTGCCTTCTTTGCCTTTGCCTTTGCCTTTGCCGTTGCCGTTGCCGTTGCCGTTGCCGTTGCCGTTGCTGTTGCTGTTGCTGTTGCTGTGCGTCGCAGCGCCCTCGCGAAGGCGGCGGAAGACCCGGAGGGCGGCCCGCATGGATGCGGGCCGTTTTTCATCGGGACAGGGATGTCCCGTATGAAAAATCCCCGCGTCGGCGTCGCTCGTGCGGGCCTGTGATTCAAAGCAAAAGCATTTTTCTTTGGTTACTTTCTTTTGTTGCTTTAGACAAAAGAAAGTAACCCGCCGCTTTAGTGGCGGAAGCTCTTATCGTTTGATCTTGATATCGCTCGATTGTTCGAGGCGCCGCAAGACCTTCGCAGCG
>NZ_JBQEOE010000005.1:0-33511 GCF_052045105.1 Lysobacter sp. 22409
AGCCGGGGGCGTCACGAGGTTGAGGCGTAACGGTCGCCGCTTCAAGAGTAGGAGCGGCGCAAGCCGCGACCACATCCTGCCGGCCTCCGACGTTCCCTTCAAGCAAGTGCAGAGCTTCCGTCCGCTGACGCGGCCGGGTTACTTTCTTTTGCTAAGCCCAAAAGTTCGTCTGGATTCCCTTCGGTCAAAGGTAACCAAAGAAAAGGGCTTTCCTTGCAAGGGTACAGGCCAGAGTGCGATGCGCGCGCCGGGATTTTTCGATAGGACATCCTTGTCCTATCGAGTCATTCCTTTTTAAAGGCTGGGCGCACGTCCTGTGCGCCGCCCTCCGGGTCTCCACTTGACCGGTAAAGCGGCAAAGCAGATCAAGACCTCGGCAACGGCAACGGCTAAAGCTAAAACGTTTGTGGCGACTACTCGTCGTGCCGCCGGCGCGAGTCTTCGGGCGCCTGCGCGCGATCATACAGGCCGTAGTCGCGCACAACTTCCGCCACGCGCAGCCGATAGTCGGCGAAGATCGAATCCCGACCCATCTCCTGGATCTGCCGGTGCAGTTCGAGATTGCGCCATTGCCTCACCGCATCCTCGTCGCGCCAGTACGACAACGACAACAGCTTGCCGGGCCGGCTCAGACTCTCGAAACGTTCGATCGAGACGAAACCGTCGATCTGCGCGAGCAAGGGCCGCAAGCGTTCGGCCGCGTCGAGGTAATCCGGGCGGGCCTGCGGATGCGGCTGCGCTTCGAAGATCACCGCGATCATGCCGGCACGCCCATGGTTGCAGGCATACGGAACGCGCCATCGACGATTTCGGTCCAGCTGCGTTCCTCGCGCAGGATGAAGCGGTGTTCGCGGGCGAAGGCGAAGTTGTCGCGGCCTTCGGCATCGGTCTTGAGGCGGGCGCGGTAGGTCTCGTAGTCGGCCAGGCTGTCGAAGGCGATCAGTCCCCAGGCGATGTCGTTGCTGCCTTCGTGCGGCAGGAAGTAGCCGAGCAGGTCGCCGCCGCAACGCGGGATGATGCGGCCCCAGGCTTCGGCGTAGCGGCGGAAGGCGTCGAGCTGGAAGGGGTCGATCCGGTAACGGATCATGCAGGCGATGCGCATCGTTGGGCTCCGGGAGAGGTGGCCGGCACCATAGCGATTGCCGCCGGGGCGATGCTTCGCTCAGTATCGAAGTATTCCCGCCGGGCGTGATGCAGGATCGCCGCATGGACATTTCCGCCAACCTCAACCGGGTCGCCGCGCTGATCGGCGACCGCGCCCGCGTCGACATCCTGACCGCGCTCATGGCCGGTCGCGCCCTCACCGCGACTGAACTGGCGGAGGCCGCCGGCGTGGCCCGCCCGACCGCCAGCGCGCATTTGTCGGCGCTGACCGAAGCGCGCCTGCTCAGCGTCGAGAAGCAGGGCCGCCATCGTTACTTCCGCATCGCCGACGACGATGTGGTGCGGTTGCTCGAGGATCTGATGCGGGTGGCGTACCGCATCTCGGATGCGCCGGTCAGCGTCGGGCCGAGCGACCTGGCGCTGCGCAAGGCGCGGGTCTGCTACGACCACCTCGCCGGCGAGTGGGGCGTGCGCGTGCACGACAGCTTCGTGCGCCGCGGTTTTCTGCATCTGGGCGACGACGACCTGCAGCTCACCGAGCGCGGCCGCGGTTTCGTCGCCGAAGCCGGGATCGCGCTGGAGGCCTTGCCGCGCACCCGTCGGCCGCTGTGCCGAGCCTGCCTGGACTGGAGCGAACGCCGCCATCATCTGGCCGGCGTGCTTGGCGCGGTCTTGCTGGATCGTTTCATCGCCCAGGGCTGGCTGCGCCGCATCCAATACTCGCGCGCCTTGAACGTGACCGCGCGAGGGCAACGCGGTCTGGCTGCATTCGTGGAAGAGCCTGCGCCCTAGCGCGCAACCCGGCTCAACCCAGCCCGGCTCAGCCGCCGACGCCGAGCTTGGCCGCGAGCAGGCCGGCGTACTCTTTGAACGCCTCGCCGCTGCGGCGCAGGGCACGGCGGGTCGGCCACCACGGCGACGCCGCGCCGTGCTTCGGCACCGGCTCGAAATCTTTCTCCGCCGAAGCCAGCGGCAGCACCTGCAGGCCTTGTCGCTCGAACAGCGCCCGCGCGCGGCTCATGTGCAGGGACGAGGTCACCAGAGCGACCCTGCGCCATCCGTGCGTGCGCGCCCACTGCGCGCTGTTGCGGGCGTTGTCGCCGGTGCTGCGGCTGCGCTCGTCCAGCACCAGGGCGCGCTCGGGTACGCCGAGCGCGTGCATCGCCGCGGCCATCTCGCGCGCTTCGCTGACGCCGTGGGTGCGTGGGGTCGGGCCGCCGCTGAGCAAGACCCATGGCGCGCGGCCGTCGTGCCAGGCGCGCGCCCCCAGGGCGACGCGGTTGCCGGCGAGGCGCGGATCGTTGGGATCGCCCTGTTCGAACCAGGCGACGCTGCCGATACCGCCGCCGAGCACGACGATCGCATCGACCGTCGGCAGCCCCTGTGCGGATTGCGGGGGATAGCGCAGCGCCAGGCTATTGCGCAGCGCGTTGGAGGCTGCCGGCAGCGACCACAGCAACGACCAAGCCAGACTGATCCCGATTAAGGCCAGCGCGCCACGGCGCCGGCGCAAGGCGAAGGCCAGCAACGCCAGCACCAGCAGGCAGCACGACAAGTGCAGCGGTTCCAGCGGCCACGCCAACCATCGGCCGATGCCGGTCATGGCCGCAGGCTTACTTCGCCACCCGCGCCAGGTCGGCGGTGTCGTCGTCGAGCAGCCGGGCCAGGGCGTCGGTCATCAACGCGGCCTGGCGGTCGCGCGAATACGAGGGCGCCGCGGCCAGGCTGGAATCGCGCAGGCGGCGCATACGGCCGGGGTCTTCGACCAACGCCAGGATCGCCGCGGCCATCGCCTCGGCGTCTTCCGGCGGCACGCACACGCCGCAGTCGGTGGTTTCGACGATGCGGGTGGCTTCGCCGCGCGGCAGCGACATCAGCGCGGGGATGCCCATGCCCATGCCTTCGAACAGCTTGGACGGGATCACCCCGGAGAACACCGCGTTGTTGCGTAGCGGGATCAGCGAGATGTCGCACAGGCTCCACAGCTTCGGCATCATCTCCTTCGGCTGGCGCGGGATCATGCGCACGTTGCTCAGCCCGCGCTCGGCGACCAGGCGCTCGACGCGAGCACGCTCGGCGCCGCTGCCGGCGAAGAAGAAGGCGATGCGCGGATCGTGCTGCAGCCGCTCGGCGGCGTCGACGACCTTCTCCAGGCCATGGGCCATGCCGTGGGTGCCGAGGTAGCCGACCACGAAGCGGCCGTCCAGGTCGTACTGGCGGCTCAGGGCCTCGTCGCGCGCGGCCGGGGCGTAGCGTTGCAGGTCGACGCCGTTGAGCACGACGTGGATCTTGTCGGCGGCGATACCGCGCTGGATGAGTTCTTCGCGGAAGGTGTGGGTGACCGGCACGATCGCGTCGGCGCTGCGGTACAGGAACATCTCCAGGCGTTCGAGCGCGCGCACCGCGGCGCTGCGCTTCATCGCGCCGACCGCGGTGATCGAGGCCGGCCACAGATCGCGCAGCTCGAACACGAACGGCCGCCGGCGCAGGCGCGCCAACGCCCAGCCGCCGAGCGCGCAGAAGAACTGCGGCGAGGTCGCCACCACCACGTCGTGGCGCGGCTCGAACAGGCCGGCGACGACCGAGGCGGCCATGAAGCTCAGATAGTCGAGGGTGCGCTTGACGAAGCCCTCGTTGGCGGTGATGTAGGTCTTGACCCGGACCACGCGGATGCCGTCGACGGTCTCGACGCTGCGCCAGGCATTGCGGTAGCCGTCGAACAGCTTGCCCTCGGGGAAATTCGGCGCGCAGGTGATCACCGTCACCTCGTGCCCGGCGCGCACCCAGCGCACCGCGTGCTCGTAGGTGCGCGTGGCCGGCGCATTGCCTTCGGGCGGGAAATTGTCCGACAGAAACAGAATGCGCATGAGAACTCAGCAATCCCAATGGAACGTGGTGGTCAGCGCGCCGGCCTCGGGGGGCAGCGCGATTTCGAGGACATCGCAGGCTTCGCTCAGGCCGAAGCCGGCGTGATAGGTGCTGCGGGCCGCGGCGGTCGTTGCGTTCGCCGGTTCGACCTGCCAGCGCACCGCGCCGGATTCGCCCAGGCGCGATTCGCCCAAGCGCGATTCGTCCAGGCGCAGTTGCGGGCCGTCGAGGCGGACGTCGGGCATCAAGCGGAAGCGGGCGACGGCGCGCTCGAACTCGCCTTCGATGCGGTCCTCGACGCGCAGCGAGCCGGCTTGCAATACCCAGCGCCGGCGATGCAGCGGCCGGCCCTTGAGGCGCCGGTAGCCGTCGTGGGCGGCGCTGAGCCACAGCCCCTCGTCGTTGCGGCCGTGTTCGACCGCAAGCGGATGGGCGCGGCGGGCGACGCGGAAACTGCTCCAGACTTCGGAGGAATCGGCATCGTCGATTTCGACCGTGTTATGCGAGGCGGTGCCGCGTTGCCACAGGCGCTCGGCGCCGATGTCGTAGCGCGAGGTGCCGGCGTTGGCCAACACCCGGCGGCCGCCGAGCGAGAGCTCGAAGCTGAGGGTGTCGGCGTGGGCATGGCCGGGCAGATAAGCCGGGCCGATTTCGCCGACGTCGGCGATCAGCACCGCGGGTCCGCATTGCAGCCGTACATAGCCCGACACCGGCAGCACCTGCTGTGCATCGTCGCAGGCTGCCGGCACCGCCACGCCGAGCAAGCGCGCATAGGCCTGCAACTGCGCCAGGGTCGGGGCGATGCCGTGGGCGGCGTCGTTGAAGAAGGCGATGCCGCCGTCGGGATGCGTCATCACCGCCAGCCAGCCGAGCATGCGGCTCGCACGCTGGCGCCACAATTCGATGTCGCGTTCGGGGAAGGCGCCCGGGAACAAGGTCGCCAACTGCACCAGGTCGAGCAAGTCCTCGAGCAGGATCGCGTGGTACATCGGGCTGCGTTCGAAATGCCCGCCGTCGGCGAGGATCTGCTCGTCGATCTCGGCGCGCAGACCGCGCAGGCCGACGCTGCGCCAGCGTTCGGCTTCGGCGCCGTCGAAGAAGGCGCCGGCGAACAGCAGTGCCTTGTAGTTGGCCCACAGATGGTTGCCGAGCAAATGCCGTTCCAGGCGGCCGCGCAGATAACGCGCCTGCGTCGCCAGGCTGTTGAGCACGCTGCGGCGCAGCGCCGGGTCGGTGACGGTGTCGCCGGCGCAGCACCATTTGACCCAGTTGACGATGCGCAGCGACAGGCAATACGGCTCCCAGCCGTTGCCGGCGGCCGGTGGATTGGCCGCGATCCATTGCCGGATCAGGTCGCGATGCCAGGCCAGCCGCGCCGCCGCGTCGTCGGCGTTGAGATCGTCGAAGTAATGCAGGTTGTACAACCACAGCTTCGGCAGGGCGGTGCTGTTCCAATCGTCGCCGGCGATCTCGTGTTCGTCGTTGAGGAAACGGAAGCGCTGCGCGCTCAGCATCGAGGCCGCGCGCGCGCAACCGCGCCAGCGATCGCGCACGACCGCCGGCGGCGGCGCCGGCGAATCGTCGATGCGCGGGCGGTGCAGGCGGTGCCAGGCGCGGCCGTAGATCTGCACGGCGCGCAGATGGCGCACCGTGTGCCACAGGCGCGGCACTCGCGACGACGAGGTCACGACCGTATTCCGCTCGGAGAGGCGACGAGGCGGCGCATGGCGTTCAGACCGAGGCGTCCAATTCGATGGTGACGCGCGCCACCTCGAACACGTCTTCGGCGGGGATCGGCGCTGCGGCCTGGCCCTTCACCGCCTGGATGAAGGCGGCGGCGCACTGCGCCTGGCCCTTGTCCTGGCGCCACAGGTTCATCTTCTTGAAGCCCGGCCAACCGTAGCCGCGCAAGCGGCGGAAGTTGTCCAACTGCAGCACGCGGCCGGCAGTGAACACCTCCAGACGTTCCTTGGGGAAGCTCTTGTCGCCGTTGGCGAGGTAATGCACGGTGCCGAACGAGCCGTCGGCGAAGCTCAGGGTGAAGCTGACCCGGTCGCTGCGGATGCCGGCGCCGGGGACGTTGCCGACCGCGGTGAGCTGGTGGCCGAGGATCGGCGAGTCGGCGAGGAAGCGCAGCAGGTCGACGAAATGGCAGGCCTCGCCGATCAGGCGGCCGCCGCCGAGCTGGCTGTCCTGGGTCCAGTGGTCGGCCGGGATCGCGCCGGCGTTGACCGTCATCACGAACGACTTGGGCTCGCGCACGCCGGCCAGCAGCGTGCGCATCTTCTGCACCTGCGGGGCGAAGCGGCGGTTGAAGCCGACCATCAGCACCGGCGGGCGGCCGTAGATCGAATGCTCGGCGTAGGCCTTTTCGATCGCCTGCAACTCGTCCAGGGTCAGGCACAGCGGTTTTTCGACGAATACGTGCTTGCCGTGGCGCAGCGCCTTCAGGGTCAGCTCGGCATGGCTGCCGTGCTGGGTCGCGATCACCACCGAGCCCACGCCGTTCTCGCGCAGGGTCGCGTCGGTGTCGGTGCTGGCGTTGCGGAAACCGAACTTCTTGCCGAAGTGGACGCTGCTGACGCCGCCGCTGGACACCACCGTGTGCAGTTCGGCGCCGGCCTTGGCGAAGGCCGGGATCAGCACGCGGCCGGCGTAGTTGCCGGCGCCGATGAAGGCGATCGCGTCGCCGCCCTTGTCGGTATCGGAGGTCGCGGCCGGGGTCTTGACCGACAGCGGCACGGTGCGGCGCACCAGGGTCTCCGGAATCGCCTTGTCGCGCCCGTAGTCGAGGACGATGCCAAGCGAGGGCTCGTGGCCGCCGAGCAGGGCATAGGCCTGTTCGGCCTCGGCGATCGAGTAGCGATGGCTGATCAGCGGCGGCGCGTCGATCGCGCGGCTGGCCATCATGTCGAGCACGGCCTCGAAGTTGCGTTGTTCGGTCCAGCGCACGAAGGCGACCGGATAGTCGTTGCCGCGTTCCTCGTAGGACGGATCGTAGCGGCCCGGGCCGTACGAGCACGACACCTGGAACGACAGTTCCTTCTCGTAGAAATCCGCGCGTGACAGTTCCAGGCCGGTGACCCCGACCAGGACGATGCGGCCGCGCTTGCGGCACATGTGCGCGGCCTGCGAGACCGGTTCGTTGCTCTTGGTCGAGGCGGTGATCAGCACCGCGTCGACGCCGCGTCCGCGCGAGAATGCCTGCGCCGCGGCCAGCGGGTCTTCGCCCTTGGACAGGTCGACCGTCTCGGCGCCGTAGCTGCGCGCGATGGCGAGCTTGGAGCTGTCGAAGTCGATGCCGAGCACGCGGCAGCCGTGGGCGCGCAGCAGTTGCACGGTGATCAGGCCGATCAGGCCCAGGCCGGTCACCACCACCGCTTCGCCGAGGCTCGGCTGGACCAGGCGGATACCTTGCAGGGCGATCGCGCCGAGCACGGTGAAGGCCGCGGCTTCGTCGCCGACGCCGTCGGGAATCTTGACGCACAGGTTGGACGGCACCGCCACCACTTCGGCGTGCTTGCCGTTGGAGGCGATGCGGTCGCCGATTTCGAAACCGGTCACGCCGGCACCGACGCCGATCACCGTGCCGACGTTGCAATAGCCCAGGGCCAGCGGTTGGTCGAGCTTGCTGCGCACCGCGTCGACAGTGGTGGCCAGGCCGTCGGTGCGGATCTTCTCCAGCACCATGCGCACCTTGTCGGGTTGCTGGCGCGCCTTCTGCAGCATGTTGGCCTTGCCGAACTCGACCAGCATACGCTCGGTGCCGGCCGACACCAGGGTGACGTGGGTGCGGATCAGCAGATGGCCGCGGCGCAGGGCGGGGGCGGGCACGTCGGCGATTTCGGTGCTGCCGTCGCGCAGGTTTTGCAGGACCTGTTGCATGGTGATTCCAGTACGTATCGAGAGGGGGGATGCCGCGCCGGCTGGAGGGAGCCGCGCGGCCGATCGGTAGGCCGGCTCAGTGACGCAGGCAGATCAGCGGGGTTTCACGAGGAAGACTCATGGCTGCAGGCTCGCGCATTCGGCGATCACCCGCGCCATCGCCGTGTCCCAGGCTTCGTAGCGCAGGGTGCGCAGGCCGGCGCGGCGCTGTTCGAGCAGGGCCGGCGCCTCGGCGATGCGCAGCAGCTGTTCGCTGAGCTGGCGGCTGTCGCCGTAGTCGCACAGGAAACAGGCCTGCGCGTCTTCGAACGGCTGCGAGGTGCTCAGGCCGGGGTTGGTGAAGAACGGAATCTCCAGCGCGGCGCAATCGAACCACTTGTTCGGCTCGGCCAGGCGGTTGATCTCCAACGAGGGGTCGTAGAAGGCCAGCACCACGTCGGCGCTGAGCAAAAGCGCCAGCGCGTCCTCGTTGCTGACGATGCCGCGGTAATGCGGCCCGAGCAGTTCGGCCAGGCGCTTGGCGTCGTCGCCGAGCAGGCGTCCGGCGGCGACGAACTCGATGCGGCCGGCGGTCTGCTCGACCGCTTCGCGCATCATGGTCGCGCCGCGTTCGGGCGAGATCAGGCCGCTGATGAGTACACGCAGGCGCCCGCTCTTCGGCGGCAGCTCGGCGGCGAGGCTGCGCGCACGCTCGATCACGTCGGTGTGCGGGGTGTTGCGGACGATGCGGATGTTGGCGGCGTCGCCGTCGACCGCGCGCGAGGCGCCCGGCAGCACGTGCAGGGAAGCGCGGCGGCCGACGAAGCCCTCGACCCATTCGATGATCCGCTTGACCGGCTTCGGCCAGGCGTAGCTCTTGGACAGCTTGTCGCGGTCGAGGAAGACGTATTGGCAGCGGCGCACCGAAGCGACCAGGGCGCAGGGCAGAGCGGCGTCCAGGCGCGAGCAGAAATAAATGCCGGCGCGCGGCTGCACGAACACCCGCAAGGTCAGCCAGGCCACCCACAGGGCGTAGCCGAGGGCATTGACCGCGCCGCCGCCCCAGGAGCCGAAGCTCAGCAGCACCTTCACCCGCGGCAGTTCGGCGGCCTGCTTGTCGCGGCTCCAGATCCAGAACTCGTAGGGGATCGACGCGCTTTCGAGCACCTTCGACAACTTGCTCAAATACGGATTCTTCAGGTAGGGGTTGCCCTGGCCGAGAATGATCGCGTTCATGCCGTCACCAGCCTGGAGCGGATCGGCCGGTTGCCGAGGTAACTCACCACGAACAGCAGCAACACGGTGATGAAATAACGGCTCCAGCCGCCGAGCAGTTCCATATACAGAAATCCAATCGAGAACATGAAGATCGAGAAGCTGTAGATCACCACCCCGACCGGGGTGACCGTGCGCATCCGCGAATACGCGTTGCGTATCAAGGCCAGGCAGATGCCGTTGGCCGCGCCGAACAGGATCAGGCCGAGCATGCCGAAGTTCATGTAGCCCTCGGTCGGCAGGCCGGTGGTGTAGGAGGTCAGCTTTTCGCCGTCGAGGGTGTAGCTGCCGGGATAGATCATGTTGCGGAACGCCGGGCCGCCGCCGAAGGGCTTGTCGGGCCAGATCGCGCGCGGCACCGGATTGACCGCGGCGGCGAACAGGGTCTCGCCCCACAGCGGATGCCAGGCGTAATCGTGCTGGGCCAGCCAGATTAGGTTTTCGCTGTTGCCGAAGGCGCCGTTCAAACCGTATACGAGCAGCTCGGTCGGGTCTTGGCCGCTCAGCGCCGAGGGGCCGGCGCTGTCGAGGGTGGTGCGGATCTTGGCCCAGGCCGAGAAGCCCAGCGCCAGCGCCAGCATCACCGGCAACAGCATCAGTGCCTTGCGCAAGCGCCCGGGGAACATCGACAGCGAGGCGAACAAGATGATCGCGATCAGGCTGAAGACGAAGTTGCGGTTGCCCATCGCCACGAACGCTACGGCGATCACCAGCACCGTGGCCGAGATCGCGATCAGCCGCCACAGCGCCGGGCTGCGGCCGCGCTCTTTCTTTTCGGCCAGATAATTGGTGACCAGGATCGCGCCGTAGCAGATCGCGGCGAAGGCCAGCACCACCGCCGGGCCGAGACCGCGCCGGATCACGATGCGGTCGCGCATGTAGTCGGCGAGGTCGTGGCTGGCGATGGTGCGCGCCAGGTACAGCACCGCCGCCATCGCTGGAATGCCGACCAGCACCAGCACGCGGCGGCGTTCGCGCGCGGTCAGGCTGCGCACCTTGGGCAGCGACGGCGTCGAGAACCCGCCCATCGCCAGGTAACCGCCGATGCCGGAGATGCAGAACATCACCGACAGCATCAGCGCCATGGCCTTGGCGTCGGTCGAGTAATAGAACGGGTAGGACTGGATGCCGCGCAGTTCCTTCACCCACGGCATGAAGCCGTAGATGAAGGCCATGCCGAGTAGGAAGGCGTAGATCGGCTTGACGAACATACGGTCCATCCGCCCGCCGACGCGCAGGAACGTCACCAGGGTCAGGCTCGTGAAGAAGATGAAATAGAGAATCGCCAAGACGACGCCGTGATTGATCCGTCAGTGCTGCGGTGGAGGGAAGGGGCTGAAAGAAGGGACCGGGCTCAGTGCGCGTTGCCGCGGTTGCGCCAGGAGCTCGGTTCGGGTTCGGGGTGCGGATGGGCGGTCTCGCGCACCGCGCTCGGCAACAGATGCGGGTGGGTCTTGGCGAGGTAGTCGGTGACCGAGCCGACTACCTGGGCCGGGCTGCCCATGACGATGCTGAGCGGAGCGATCTTGCCGCGCACCACGCTGCCGGCGGCGACGATGCAGCCGGCGCCGATGTCGGCGCCCGGCATGATGATCGAGCCGGTGCCGATGAAGCTGAAACGGCCGATGCGCACCGGCTTGATGCGTATCTCGGGTTTGTCGAAGCGGATGCCGAGCTCCTTGGCCACGGTGTTGATCGCCGCGTCGTGGGTCAGGATGCGCACGTTGCTGGAGATGGTGCAGCCCTCGCCGAGGGTGATCAGCGAATAATCCGTGCCGTCGAACCAGATCTTGGCCGACAGATAGTTCGGCATGCCCTCGATGTGCGCGCCTTCCGAGCGCAGGAACCAGGTGAACAAGCGCGTCACCAGGCCGGGCTTGATGAACCAGCCGATGCGGATGACCGACAGCACGACGGATTTCTTGAGCAGGCGCGATACGTTCATTGGGGGCTTCCAGGCAGCGCTTTGCGGAACTCGCCGCGATTGCACAATGCGAAGGTCAACAACTGGGCGGTGGTGGCGACGACGTAGGCGATCGCCAGGCCGGTGGCGCCGCCGTGCAGGCGCAGGGCCAGCACGCTGGCGCCGAGCAGGGCGGCCGAGAACACCGCATTGCCGGCGAACAGCACGCCGGGCCGGCCGTCGGCGGTGGCCTTGCGCATCAGGATGGTGGTCGGCGCCATCGCCACGGTCGACAGCAACAGCCATTGCAGCGGCACGATCGCGCCGGCGTAGGCCGGGGCGAAGCGATGGATCAAGGGCGGCGCGGCCACTGCGACCAGGCCGGCGACGGCGGCGGTGACCGTGACCAGCAACAGGATCGAGTGACGCAAGGCGGTGTTGGCCTCGTGCTTGTCGCCGCGCGCCAGCGCCGCCGCCAGCAGCGGCAGGGTGGCGTTGGCGACCACGCCCATGCCGAACATCAGGATCGAACGCGCCTGGTTGCCGAGCGAGAAATTGCCGAGGCTGGTGGCGCCGCCGACGCTGCTCGACAGCATCACCATCGACAGCCAGATGCTCGGCATGGTCAGCAGGCCCGACACCGACGAGGGCAGGCCGAGCTTCCACAGCACGGTCCAGTCGCCGCGTTCGGTGGCGCGCAGCGACAGACGGTGGCCCTGCTCGCGGCGATAGCGGCGCAGCGCATGTTCCTGGCCGAGCACGATCACGATCTGCGCGGCGATGTAGCCGTAGATCGCCCAGGCGATGTCTCGGCGCAACGCGGCCAGCACGATCGCCAGGAACACCAGCGGCGCGCTGAGCAGATTGGCCAGCGCCTGTTCCTTGACCTTGTGCAAGGCCAGGGCGACGCCGTTCTGGATCGCGGTGAGGAAGCCGGTCAGCACCAACAGCGCCGAGGCGGCGTACACCGCGACCAGATCGTTCGATCCGCCGACCTTGACTGCCAGCGGGTACGACAGGGCGAGCAACAAAGCCGCGAACAGCAGCGAGGCGAACAGCGCCGAACCGTAGGACACGGTCAGCGCCGTGGCGATGCGGCGCGGATCGGTGGCCGCGGCCTCGGCGACGATCTTGGTCGCCATCTGCCCCAGGCTCAACGCGCAGAAGGTGGTGAACAACAGCGCGGTGGTCTGGATCAGGGTGAACTGACCGAACGCGGTGGGGCCCAGCGAATGCGCGGTGAACAAGATGCCGGCGAACACCGCGCCACGCGACGCCATGGCGCTCAACGCCGACAGGCTGGCCGTGGTGATCAGTCGCCGCATCATCGTGGTCGTGTCCGGGTCGAGCGCCTTGCGGCGCTCAGGTCCATATGCCCTTGGTGTCGATGATCTTCAGGTGCGCCGGCATCGACAGCTCCTTGAAGGGTTTGTGATCGACCAGCAACACCGCGATGTCGGCCTGCGCGCTCGCGGTCGGCAGGTCCACCAGGATCACGTTCGGCGAGTTGAGCTTGTCCGGCAGCACCGAGATGTGCGGCTCGACCGCGAGCACGCGGCCCGGGTGGCGGTTGGCCAGTTCGATTGCGATGTCGAGCGCCGGGCTTTCGCGCAGGTCGTCGATGTCGGGTTTGAAGGCCAGGCCGAACACGGCGATGGTCAGGTCCTTGCCCTGCTTGCCGTCGGCCTGCGCCTGCTCGATCGCTTCCTCGACCTTGTTCATGACCCAGGCCGGCTTGCCGTTGTTGACCTCGCGCGCGGTGCGGATCAGGCGCGCTTCTTCCGGTGCGCTGTCGACGATGAACCACGGGTCGACCGCGATGCAGTGGCCGCCGACGCCGGGGCCCGGCTGCAGGATGTTGACGCGCGGATGGCGGTTGGCCAGGCGCACCAGGTCCCAGACGTTGATGCCGAGCTTGTCGCAGATGATCGACAGCTCGTTGGCGAAGGCGATGTTGACGTCGCGGAAGGCGTTCTCGGTGAGCTTGCACATCTCCGCGGTGCGAGCGTTGGTGACCACGCATTCGCCGCGCACGAAGCTCTTGTAGAGCTCGCAGGCGCGCTCCGAACAACGCGGAGTCATGCCGCCGATGACGCGATCGTTCTCGATCAGCTCGCGCATGACGTGGCCCGGCAACACGCGCTCGGGACAGTAGGCGACGTTGACGTCGGCCTGTTCGCCGGCCTGCTGCGGGAAGCTCAGGTCCGGGCGCGCCGCGGCGAGCCAGTCGGCCAGACGCTCGGTGGCGCCGACCGGCGAGGTCGATTCCAGCACCACCAGGTCGCCCTTCTTGAGCACCGGCGCCAAGGCTTTGCCGGCGGCTTCGATGTAGGCCAGGTCGGGCTCGTGGTCGCCCTTGAACGGCGTCGGCACGGCGATCAGGAAGGCGTCGGCGGGTTCGGGCTGGGTCGAGGCGCGCAGGAAGCCGCCGGTGACCGCCGCGCGCACGGCGACGTCGAGTTCCGGTTCGACGATGTGGATTTCGCCCCGGTTGATGGTATCGACGGCATGGCGGTTGATGTCGATGCCGATCACCTTTTTACGCGCTGCGGCGAACGCGGCGGCGGTGGGCAATCCGATGTAGCCAAGGCCGATGACCGAGACGGTTTCGAAACTCATGAAAGACTCCGTTGAATGCCCGCGGGGGAGGGCGTTGCTGCTCGATTAAGAGACGTTGCGAAAAGGGGCCGTACGAACGGGAAAGTACCAATGCACGGCGGAGGCGGACGGGCCGCCTCCGGTGCGCATGCGGCGCGCAGGCGCAAGCCCGCGGCGCCTGTGGATGCGGACGTCAGGCCGCCAATTGCGAGGCCGTGGTCTTGAGGCCGGCCAGGGCTTCGACGATGCGCTGGCAGGCCTTGCCGTCGCCGTAGGGGTTATGGGCGATGCTCATGGCCTGATACGCGGCGGGATCGTCGAGCAAGGCGGTGATGCCGTCGGCGATCGCCTTGCGGTCGGTGCCGACCAGCTTGACCGTGCCCGCGCCGACCGCTTCCGGACGCTCGGTGGTGTCGCGCATGACCAGCACCGGCTTGCCGAGCGAGGGCGCTTCTTCCTGGATGCCGCCGGAGTCGGTCAGGATGATGTGGGCCGCGTTCATCAGATACACGAACGGCAGGTAGTCCAGCGGCTCGATCAGGTGGATCTGCGGCATGTCGCTGAGCAGGCGGTTGACCGGCTCGCGCACCTGCGGGTTGAGATGCACCGGATAGACGATGTCGACGTCCGGATGGCGCAGGGCGATGTCGCGCAGGGCGTGGCAGATGCGCTCGAAACCGCCGCCGAAGCTTTCGCGGCGATGGCCGGTGACCAGCACCACGCGGCGTTCCGGGCGCAGGAAAGCGAACTGCGCGGACAACTCGGCGCGCAACGCCGGCGTACGCTCGATGCGCTGCACCACTTGCTTGAGCGCGTCGATCACGGTGTTGCCGGTGATCTCGATGCGGTCGGTCGGAATGCCTTCGGCGCGCAGGTTGTCGCTCGACGACTCGGTCGGCGCGAAATGGATCGCGGCGAGGGCGCCGGTGAGCTTGCGGTTGGCTTCTTCCGGCCACGGCGAGTACAGATTGCCGGTGCGCAGGCCGGCTTCGACATGGGCAACCGGAATCTGCTGGTAATACGCCGCCAGGGTGGTGGCCATGGTGGTCGAGGTGTCGCCGTGCACCAGCACCACGTCGGGCTTGAGCTCCGACAGCACACGCTTCATGCCGGTCAGGATCGCGGTGGTGACGTCGGTCAGGTCCTGGCCCGGCTTCATGATCGCCAGGTCGTAATCGGGTTGAATGTCGAACAGGGTCAGCACCTGGTCGAGCATCTGCCGGTGCTGGCCGGTCACGCACACGCGCGCCTCGAAGCGAGGGTCGCCGGCGAGCAGCAAAGCCAGCGGCGCCATCTTGATCGCTTCCGGACGCGTACCGAACACGCACAAGGTCTTGATGCGGTAGGCCGACTGCGGCATCGCCGCGGTCGAGGCCATCGCCGGCAGGGTCGCGGCGTCGTCGCCGAACAACTCGTTGCGGCCGAAGCTCAGGGTCGCGGCTTCGGCGAGCGCGGGAGCGGTTGCGGTTGCGGTCTCGCCCTCGGGCTGCCAGGCCGAAGCGGGCTGCGGCTTCCAGCCGTGGGTGGTCGCGGTGGTGTAACCGCCGAGCAGGCCGAAGAACAGCAACAGGTTCAGGCCGAGCCCCGCACCGCGCAGCGAGTAACCCAGCGCGGTCAGGACGCAGGCAGCGGCGATCAAAATCAGCAGAGTCGCGCGCGGCGAGCGGCCGGAATCGAGCAGCATGTAGTGCAGGTGCTGGCGGTCGGGCTTGAACGGCGAACGCCCCTGGCGCACGCGGCGGTACATCACCGCCAAGGTGTCGATCACCGGCAGGGCCACGCACCACAGCACGGCGGCGGCGTGGATGCGCGGCGTGCCGCGCTGGTTCATGTAGATCAGGCTCCATGCGAGCACGTAGCCCAGCAGCATGCTGCCGGCGTCGCCCATGAAGATCTTGCGCCCGCGCCAGCCGCCGAGGTTGACGAACAGGTAAGGAATCAAGGCCGCGAACAGCACCGGCAACAAGGGCAGGGCGCCTTGCGAGAGCAGGCCGGCGCGATCGAACAGCAGGATCGCGGCGATGCTGACCAGGGCCAGGCTGCCGGCCAGGCCGTCGATACCGTCGAGCATGTTGAAGGCATTGATCAGGCCGACCACGCCGATCACGGTCAGCGGAATGCCGAGCAGACCGAGGCGGATCGGGCCGGTACCGAAGACGTTGCCGACGTCGTTGAGGTAGAGGCCGCTGCCGGTGATCATCAGGCCGGTCGCCAGCACCTGCACGAACAGGCGCGAGCGCACGCTGAGGTCCTTGGCGTCGTCGATCGCGCCGACCACCACGATCAGCGCGGCGCTGCCGAGCAGCGAGAGCGCATAGCGGTCGGCGAGGCCGAGGTAGACCGCGCCGGCGAGCAGGCCGGCGAAGAAACACAGGCCGCCGATGACCGGGATATGCCCCTGATGCCGCTTGCGCGCATTGGGCCGGTCGACCAGGCCTATGTGCTCGGCCAGAGGATGCATCGCGTACATCGCGACACAGGTGACGAATAGCGCGAGGGCGCACGCTATCGCAAATTTTTCATCCAGCATGACGATGAGTCCGGGGGTAGTCTTCGTTGACCTGGCCGACAATCGCCGCCCCCCACGGTGATCGTCCCTTTGGCGTTTCTAGTTGTTCTTGCGGTTGTTCGCGGTGCGTCGGCCGGTCGATGCCGGTCGATTCGAATAATGGTTTTCAAAAACAAAAGTGGAATGACTGATCGACATGTCCGGCGGCCGTGGGTGCAGATGCGCTGTGCATCGCATGTCGCTGGGATCGTCTGCCTGCGGCAGCGTCCGTTTGCATGCGTGCTCGTGCGCGACTGCTTGCCTGTGTACTACACGGTGAGCTGCATACGTGCGCCTAGATTGCCATCTCGAGTTCAGGAAATACTGTGAATCCGTAAGGGCTTTCACGGTGACGTCGTCCCGTCGCGAACGAATCTCATGTTTCGTTCATTTGTCGTTCGCATTCGCGGCGAGTGAGCGAGCGTGATTCTGTTCTGGGTTGCGCTTCGCATGCGAACTGCGACGTTCGATTACGCATTGGTTAGCGCTGCGTAAAAACATCCAATGGCCAAGAAGTGTCCATGCGTTGCCGTCGCCTTGCGTATCGTCGTTTTCCTCGAAAAAAGCGGCTTTTTTGCGGATCCGGCAACTGGGTTTCGCGATCGCCGGTGCCGCCCGCTGTATGTTCCATCGCTGCAGTCGGTCGGCTGTCCGCGTGCGCTCCTTGCGGCGATACCGCAGCGCCGACAGGCTGCTCTGCTTGCATGACGCTGCAATGTCATCGCTGCGGCGAATGAGCGGAAACGTTCGCCTTGCATCAAACCGCGCCGACCCTGCGACTGTGCCGCAGCCGTCGGCGGTTCCAAATAGCGCTTTTGCATAAGCGAAAGCGCGTCGTGCATATGTACGCCGATCGAGTTTCGCTCTCGATCCGGTTCGCATCGCGCCTGCGACCGCATCGGCAGAACCGACGGCATTCGCAGCACCCGATCGCAGCGAGCACGGAGCGGCGCATCGACGGCGTTCGCTGCGCGCGGGTCCTGCCGGCGCAGCGATGTGCGGATCAGCGTTCGGCGATCGGTTGGTATTCGTAACCGTAGGCGTAGGTACTGTCATGGCGCTTCTCGACCGCATTGAGAATGGCGCCCCTGAGCTCGATACCGTTCTGCTCGAAGCGCTGCTTGGCGAGCGCCAGTTCCTTGGCGGAGTTGAAGCCGAAACGCGCGACCAGCAGGCTGGTGCCGGCGTAGCGGCCGATGATCGCCGCGTCGGTCACCGCCAGGATCGGCGGGGTGTCGATGACTACCAGGTCATAGCGTTGCGACACCGTGTTCAACAGCGTGGCGAAGTTCGGGTGCATCAACAGCTCGGACGGATTCGGCGGCACCTGTCCGCGCGGAATGAAGTCCAGCCCGGGGATGGTCGAATGACGCGTCGCGCCGGCGATGTCGACGCGGCCGACCAGCAGATCGGACAAACCGTTCTGGTTGGTGTGGCCCATGACCCGATGCAGGGTGCCGCGGCGCAGGTCGGCGTCGATCAGCAGCACGCGCTGGCCGCCTTGGCTGATGACGGTGGCCAGGTTGGTCGAGACGAAGGTCTTGCCGGCGCTCGGGCCCGAGCCGCAGATCATCAGGATGTTGTTCTTGGCCTCCATCATGGCGAAGTGCAGGCCGGTGCGCAGGCTGCGCATGGCCTCGATCGCCAGATCGTTGGGCGCATCCAGCGACAACAGGTGCGGCTTGTCGTGGCGCTTGCCGTTGCTGCGCAACTGCTTGCCGAGGCTTTCGTGGTCGCGCTGGTACTGGCTCATCGGAATCGAGGCGTAGACCGGCAGGCCCAGCTGTTCGATTTCCTTGGCCTCCTCGACGCCGCGGTTAAGCATCTGCCGCACCAGCACCCAGCCGATCGCCGCGAACGCGCCGAGGAAGGTGCCGATCAGCACCAACTGTAGGCGCTTGGGCTTGACCGGCTCGTTGACGTCGACCACCGAGGGGTCGATGACGCGAGCGTTGCCGACCGTGCCGGCGCGTGCGATGTCGAGCTGCTGGGCCTGGTTGAGCAGGTTGGTGTAGGTCTGGGTGCTGACCTGCATGTCGCGGGTCAGGCGCAGCAGTTCCTGCTGGGTCTCGGGCAGGCCGCCGATGCGGTCGCTGAGTTCCTTCTTGCGCGCTTCGATCTCGCCGAGCTGTTCCAGCAGCGCCCGGTAGGCCGGGTGCTTGGGGGTATAGCGGCGGCTGACTTCGGCCTGCTGCATCTTCAATTGCGAGATGCTGTTGTCGAGGGCGACGATCTGGTCGAGGTAGGACTTGGTCTCGACGGTGATGTCGACGGTATGCGCTTGCGACTGATAGGCGTTGAGCGCCTGCTCGGCCTTCTCCAGGTCGCGGCGCACGTTCGGCAACTGGCCCTTGACGAATTCCAGGCTGTTGGCGGCTTCGGCGGAATTGCGTTCGACGTTCTGGCGGGTGTACTGGCGGGTGATCGCGTCCAGGGTCGCGGCGGCCTGGCCCGGGTCGCCGAGCAGATAGCTCAGCTGGATGATGCCGGAGTCCTTGGCGCGCTCGGTCGCGGTCAGGTTCTTTTGCAGGGCGGTGATGATCGCCAGGCTCGGCAGTTTGACCAGGTCGAAGCGCATGCCCGGGTTGGCCGCCATCTCCTTGATCTGCAGTTTGACGCCGCCGCCCGCGGCGGGCTCGCCGACCTTGCCGGTCAGCAGTAGGGTGTCGTCTTCGTCGTATAAGCGGTACGCGCCGGCGTTGTCGGCGACCAAGGTCAGCGGCAGGCCGAGCAGTTCCTTGGAGACGTCGAACTGGAACACGTCGAGGCGCTCGCCGCCCCAGCCGTAGCTGCTCAGGCCGAACCACGGCGAAGCGACTTCGCCCGGCGTCGACGGGCTGAAACCACGCGACAGCACGCCGCCGATCAGCGGAAACTGCCTGGGTTCGACCTGCACGTCGAGCTTGAGGTCTTGCACCGCCTTGCCGACCACCGCACGCGAGGTCAACAGCGCGATCTCGGTGACCGCCTGCGGCGCCGAATCGGTCAGCACCTGCGAGACCGCATTGAGGCCGGGCAGGGTGGGGGTATTGGATTCGACCTGGATCATCGCGTTGGCCTGGTACACAGGCGCGGCGAGCAGGGCATAGGCGACGCTGAGGGCGAAACCGGCCGCGGTGACGCTGGCGATCAGCCACTTGTGGTCGATAAGCGTGCCGAGTAGCGCGGCCAGATCGATCTCATCGTTATCGTCCTGAGACGGACCAGGAGCCGCGGATGTTTTCGACATTGGGGTGAGACCTGCTGAAGAGTGGATCGTGCTATGTCAAAGACGGGCCGCCCAGCTACTCACCCCTGAGTTGATCAGCTGATAGGCCTGTTCGAAAGCGCTGCGCGGTTTCCGGTACGGGTCCGGAACCGCGGTGTCGTCCTGCCATTTGCCCAGCAGGTAGGTCTTGCCACGTGCGTGCGGCGCCAACTGCAGCACCGCGTCGAGGTGTTTGCGCTCCATCGCCAGGATCAGGTCGGCCGAATCGATCATGGCGCGATCGATCTGCCGCGCCACGTGCGACTCGCCGTTCAAGCCGTGCTCGTTGAGCAGGACTTGCGCGGTGGCGTCGATCGGATGGCCGACCACCGCGGCCAGGCCCGCCGACTCGACGACGATGTTCTTGCCTTGCAGGCGGTGCCGCAGTAGTACTTCAGCGGTCGGACTTCGGCAGATGTTGCCGATGCAGACCATCAAAACCCGGTTGAACACGTGCGGTAGGTCTCACCTTGAAGGGGGCATCGGAACGGCCCGGGAAAGTTTCGACCTCGCGTGCGCGATGCCGGCGGCTGCAGAATCTCAGAGCCCGAGGGTGCATGGTTCGGGCCTTTCGTCCGGCTCCGTGCCGTCGGCGACTCGGTGCACGCAACATGTTGCAGTGCGCCGAAAGTGACGGTGCGGAATGTAAGAGCTGATTCTTGCAGGGTCAACACGAAGCAAGCTCGCGACTTCAAAGACGTGACGCGAGTCACTTGGCGATTGCGTACGCCCGAAACGAATTCCTTGGCAATACGGTGTTTTAACGGAATATTTTGACGGATTTGGATTTAACCGCATTGCGTTATCCGCATCGCGTTGCCGTCGATACGCCATGGTCGACGATGAACCGGTCGACGCCCGCTTCTGTCGAAGCCGCTCGTCGGCGATGTCATACGTGTGCAACGCGAATTGCATCGGCGATGGAGGATCGGCGATGCGGTCACGTATCGCAACGCGAAACTTAAGCCTTCGCTGAACATCGCCAGCGCGATATGGCGTATGCGCAAGGCGCGCAAGGCCTTGCTGCGAGCGTTGCGGCCGCTTCGCGCCGTATCGCGCGCTCGCGAAAAACGTGATCAGGTACCGTTTGCCCGAATGCGCGTGAACGGCGAGGGGCCAATCGCCGCGCGCTGTCGCTATACTTCGGACAGGGGACTGCACTGCTAACGATCGTATCCGCTAGGAGCCCACGTCTCATGAAGTACCTCGCCCTTGTTGCCGCAGGCCACCGCGCCGTTCCACCCGATCGCGCCCCCGGCTTCGCCTTCCGCAACGCATTGGGCCGCGCCGGATCGCCCGGGCCCTTCGTCCGCCGCAGCGCTGCAGCCCGAATCGGGTGCGCGTGCCGGCGGCCATCGCGTTAATCGAACCGGCAAGGTTCTCTGACGCGGCCACGTCGGCACCGGCCGACTCAACGACCTCCCCATCGACATCCATGAAGTCGGCCGTCCATCGACAGGCCGATGTACGAACCCGTCCGGCGCGCTGTCCGCGCCCGCGACATCGAGAGACTGAATCGCATATGAGAAAGCTTTCTGGCTGGGTGGCGATCGCCGCCGCCGTCGTCGGACTCAACGGCTGCATGTTGGCCCCCGGCCAACACATGAGCCCGAAGCAGTTCGTGAGCGACGCGTCCCTCGACGAGGACCACGTCGAGATCGTGCCGATCACGCCGAAGCTGCTGGCGATGGACAAGGCCGACGCGCCGGTGGCGGAAGTGCCTGCGGAGTTGTTGGGCTACAAGCCCGAGCCTTACCGCATCGGCGCCGGCGACACCCTCTACATCACCATCTGGGACCACCCCGAACTGACTTCGCCGGCCGGCACCCAGCAACAGACCGCCGCCAACGGCCGCATGGTCGGGCCCGACGGCACGCTGTTCTATCCCTATATCGGCTCCCTGCAGGCGCAGGGCAAGACCATCGACGAACTGCGCACCTTGATCACCGCGAAGATCGCCCAGGTGATCGAAAGCCCGCAGGTCGACGTCAGCATCATCGACTACGGCAGCCAGCGCGTGACCTTACAGGGCGCGTTCGTGAAGACCGAGCGCCAGTCGATCACCGCCACGCCGCTGACCCTGTCGCAGGCCATCGGCAGCGCCACCATCGACCCCTTGCGCGCGGACCTGTCCGGCCTGGTGCTGACGCGCGCCGGCCAGCACTACCGCATCGATCTCGACGCGCTCAACCGCGGCAAGCAGATCGCGCCCGACATTTATCTGAGGGCCGGCGACCATATCTATCTGCCGTACAACGACCGCAAGGAAGTCTATGTGGTCGGCGAAGTGATCCGGCCGATGGCGATCAACTTCAAGACCAGCGACATGACCCTGTCGCAGGCGCTCGGGCGCACCGGCGGCCTCAATCCGCTGACCGCCAAGGGCGATGCGGTCTATGTCATCCGCGGCGTCGAGGACATGCAGAAACAGCCGGCCAAGATCTATCACCTCAGCGCCAAGTCGCCGGCGTCGTACGCCTTGGCCAGCCAGTTCACGGTGCGGGCCGGCGACGTGGTGTTCGTCGGGCCGGCCGGGGTGACGCGTTGGAACAGATTCGTCAACCAGTTGTTGCCGTTCTCCAACATCCTCAACAACTCCGCGAACACGCAGGACCTGCTCGAGCGCTGAGCCGGCAGGTTTGAGCAGTAAGGCGATCGAGCGGATGGGTAATCGCAGCACCAATGCAGGGCTCGTGGGCGGCCGATTCCTTCGGACGCCTGCGTTCGCCCGTGCGTTGCTCTGCGCGCCCGCTGCGCGATTCGCGCTGGCGGCGTTCGTATCGCTTGCCTTGTGCGGCGCCTCGGCCGGCGCGCAGACACGGGTTTCGGTGAGCGGTGCGGTCGAGCATCCCGGCGAGCAGGTGTATGCGGGTAAAGCGCGCCTGCGCGATGCCGTGCTGGCGGCGCGGGTGCGGCCGCAGGCCTATGTGGCCGGCGCGGCCTGGCTGCGTCCTGGCCTGGTCGAAGCGCAGCGCCGTTTCAAGACCGGCGTCCTGTTCGATCTGTCGCAAGTGATCGCCGAGGCGAGCGCGCGCAACGACGAGGGCCTGCTGGCGCTCGCCGAACGCATGAGCGCTGGCGTGCGGGCGATGCCGGCGACCGGACGTCGCATCGTCTCGCTCGATCCGAAAGCGCTGGAAAGCGAGCGGGCGAACAATGCACCGCTCGCCGAGGGCGACCGCCTGCATTATCCCGAACTGCCGAAGTCGCTTCGCATCGTCGGCGCGGTCGGCAAGGATTGCGTACTGCCGTATGCGAGCTGGCGCGGCGTCCGCGACTATCTCGGCGATTGCCCGGCGACGGCCGAAGCCGACCGCGATTGGGTCTATCTGGTCCAAGCCGACGGACGGGTGAGCGAGTACGGCATCGCCCTGTGGAATCGCGGCGAGCCCCTGCGCCTGGCGCCGGGCACGACGATCTACGTACCGATCGATGACCGGCGTGTGCGGCGGACCGCGCCCGACCTCAATCGCGAATACGCCGAGTTCCTGGCCACTCAACCCTTGCCCGAGGCGGGCGGTGCAGCGCCGCAAGCCGAAGCGGTCGCGGCCCATGCCTCCGCGGCCGATGCGAGGCCGTTCTGAATACCGGCCGACCGCCTCCGCGCCACAGCCAGATCGCGCTGCTGGTCGTCGCCACGCTGGCCGCGCGCTTCGCCCATGCCGGCGATCAGGCGCCGACCCAGGGCGACTTCGGCGGCGCCGGCCTGTGGCAGACGCCGACTGCGCGCATGGCCGACGAAGGCGAACTCGCGCTGTCGGTCAGCCGGGTCGAGCCGTACTCGCGCTACAACTTCACCGCCCAGCCCTTGTCGTGGCTGGAAGGCAGCTTCCGCTACACCCGTTTCGACAACGACGCCGCGCCGGTCGCGGACGGCGGCCGTTCGAACTCGGCCAAGGCCTTCGACGCCAAGATCCGCCTGAGCCGCGAGAGCCGCTACCTGCCGGAGGTGGCGGTCGGTGCGCGCGACATCGCCGGCAAGCGCTACTTCTCCAGCGAATATGTGGTCGCCAACAAGCGCTTCGGCCCGGTCGACGCCAGCCTCGGCGTCGCCTGGGGCAATCTGGGCGCGCGCGGCAACCTGGCCAATCCCTTGTCGGCGCTCGACGATCGCTTCGACCATCGTCCTTCGCGCAGCGGTTTTTCCGATGCCCGCTATCAGTTCGACCGACCACGCTACTTTCACGGCCGCGCCGCGGTGTTCGGCGGCGTGGCCTATCGCCCGGCCGGCAAGCCCTGGGAAGTGAAAGTCGAATACGACGGCAACGACTACCGGCACGAGCCCGGGCCGCTCCGCATCAAGCAGAGTTCGCCCTTCAACGTCGGCGTGGTTTATCGCCCGAATCGCCATCTCGACCTGAGCTTGGGCCTGCAGCGCGGCAATACCGCCTCGTTCGCTTTGACCCTGCACACCAACGCGGCCCGCCTGGCCGAACCGATCAAGGCCAAGGACCCGCCGCCGGTCGCACGTCGTTACGACGATGCGCCGGCGATTCCGACGATGGCGGCTACGCCGGCAGCCGCGTCAGTGCACGTGCCGGCCGCCTCGGCGACCGCCGCTGCAGGACCGGCGGCTCCGACCGCGCTCGTTTCGGGGGCGATCGCAGCGACGAGCGCCGCTTCGCCGCCGTTGCCGCAGGCGGCACCGTCCCCGGGTCTCGCTCCGCTCACCGCGATTAGCGAGGCCGGCGTAACGCCGCAAACCGGTCTGCCGCCAATCGCGACGACACCAGCCTCAACGACGCAGACGTGGCCCGAGCCGGCCGCGCCCGAGCAGGTCGACTGGGAACAGGTCAGCCGCGAGCTGTACGACAACGCCGGCGTGAGGGTCAGCAAAATCTCGCGGCGCGGCAGCGAATTGTTCGTCACCGGCGAGCAGACCCGCTATCGGCATTCGGCGAAGGGCCTTGGCCGCACCGCTCGCATCCTCGATAACCAAGTCGATGGCTCGGTCGACTGGTACACCCTGGTCTCGACCCGCGCCGGCATGGAAGTGGTCGAGACCAGCGTGCAGCGCGAACGCTTCGGCGAACTGCTCGATGGCGAGGCCGACCTCAAGACCTTCCGCCTCGGCGTCGAGCGCAACCGCCCGCAGGCGCGTCGCGAAGAGCTGCTGTATCGGGCGCCGCTGGACCGCTACGACGGCGGGTTCGGCCTCAGCGTCGGTCACGAACTCGGTGCGCCCGACACCGCCGCCCTGTACAAGATCGGCATGGCCTACGACGCCGACTACCGGTTCGCATCGAACCTGTGGTTGAGCGGTCGCATCGAGGCCCTGATCGCCGACAACTACGACCGCTACGACGGCGGCCCGGTCACGGCCTTGCCGCGCGTGCGCAGCGACGTGCGCGAGTACGTGACGTCCTCGCGCGTGACCATGCCGCAGCTGCAACTGACCGCGGCCGGCTCGCTGGGCGCCGATTGGTACGGCATGGCCTATGTCGGCATGCTCGAAAGCATGTACGGCGGCGCCGGCGCCGAGACTTTGTACCGGCCGTTCGGGCAGCGCTGGGCGATCGGCGCCGACGTCAACTGGGTGCGCCAGCGCAGCTTCGACCAGGATTTCTCGTTCCGCCGCTATCGCACCGTCACCGGCCATGTCAGCGCCTACATCGACACCGGCTACAAGGACATCAGCTTGAAGGTCAGCGCCGGGCGTTACCTGGCGCGCGACTGGGGCGCGACCGTCGACGTCTCGCGCCAATTCAACAACGGCGTGCGCATGGGCGCCTATGCGACCTTCACCGAGTACTCGCCGCGCCAGCCCGGCGACGGCGGTTTCGACCGCGGCCTGTATCTGTCGGTTCCGTTCGACCTGGCGCGACAGCGTTCCAGCCGCAGCCGCGCCGATTTCGCCTGGTCGCCGGGCATCCGCGACAACGGCGCGCGTTTGAACAAGCGCTACGGCCTGTACTCGCTGACCGAGGATCGCGACCGCGCCAGTTTCTCCGGCAACCTGCACGGCATCGTCGAGTAAGCAGCGAAGCCGTTCGCAGCGGAACGGCCGGCACCCGCGGCCGTGGCTCAATCGCCGCCGTCGTTACCGTAATACATCAGCCCGATCTTGATGCGCTCGCGTCCCTGCGCTTTGCGGTGGCGGTTGCTGTCGCGCAGCGAGTACACGCAGCCGCAGTATTCCTGCTGATAGAACTGTTCGCGCTTGCTGATCTCGATCATGCGCTGGCTGCCGCCGGCCTTGCGCCAGTTGTAATCCCAGTAGACCAGGCCCTCGTACGGCGCGGCGGCGCGGTGGCCGCTGCCGTTGATCTGCTCCATGTTCTTCCAGCGCGAGATGCCGAGCGAACTGGTGATGACCGGAAAGCCGTGCTCGTGCGCATAAAGCGCGGTGCGCTCGAAGCGCATGTCGAAGCACATGGTGCAGCGGATGCCTCGCTCGGGTTCGTTCTCCATGCCCTTGGCGCGGGCGAACCAATGGTCGGTGTCGTAGTCGGCATCGACGAAGGGCACGCCGTGCTTCTGCGCGAAGCGGATGTTCTCTTCCTTGCGCAGCTCGTACTCCTTCAGCGGATGAATGTTCGGGTTGTAGAAGAACACCGTGTAGTCGATCTGCGACTCGACGAAGGCTTCCATCAACTCGCCCGAGCACGGCGCGCAGCACGAGTGCAGCAACAGCCTGCCGCCGTCGCCGGGCAGGCGCAGCCGCTCGCGGCCCGGGCTCAGCGCCGCTGCGCTCACAGGTCTTTCGCAACCAGCTTGACCACGCTGGAGAAATCCAGGCCGCCGTGGCCGGCGCGGCTGTTCATCGCGTACAGATTGCGCGCGAGTTCGCCGAGCGGGATCGAGGCGCCGGTGCTCATCGCCGCTTCCGCGGCCAGGCCGAGGTCCTTGAGCATGAGATCGTTGCCGAAGCCGCCGCTGTAGCCGCGCGAGGCCGGCGCGTTCTCGAGTACGCCCGGCCAGGGGTTGCAGACTTCCGTCGCCCAACTGCGGCTGGTGCTGACCGCCATCATCTGCGACAGCACCTTCGGGTCGAGCCCGTGGGCGCTGCCGAGCGCCAGCGCTTCGCCGGTCGCGGCCATGATCACGCCGAGCGCCATGTTGTTGCACAGCTTGGCGACCTGGCCGGCGCCGCTGGCGCCGACGTGGAAGATGTTCTTGCCCATGGCCTGCAACAGCGGGCGCGCGCGTTCCAGCGCCGAGGCTTCGCCGCCGACGATGAAGGTGAGGCTACCGGCGGCGGCGCCGGCGGTGCCGCCGGACACCGGCGCATCGATCATCTGCAGGCCGCGCGCCGTCGCGGCCGCGGCGACTTTCTGCGCCGAGGCCGGGGCGATGGTGCTGCAATCGATCACCAACGCGCCCGCCGGCATCTGCGCGAGCAGGCCGGCATCGCCGAGGTAGAGGCCTTCGACGTGCCGGCTCGCCGGCAGCATCGAGATCACCACCTCGGCATCGACCACGGCATCGGCCGCGTCGATGGCGGCATGGGCGCCGGCCACGACCGCGCCGGCGACGAGGGCCGGTGCGAGATCGAACACGCGCAGGCTGTGGCCGGCCTTGAGCAGGTTGGAGGCCATCGGCCCGCCCATGTTGCCCAGGCCGATGAATGCGATGCGGCTCATGCGGTGGTCTCCGTGAGGGCGCCCAGGTCGGCGAGCGGGTGCGCCTGCGCCGGCCAGGGGGCGATGAAGAAGGTTTCGGCCCAGGCCGGCGTGGCCTCGGCCAGGTGGGCCGGGTTCCAGCGCGGACTGCGGTCCTTGTCGATCAACAGGGCGCGGATGCCCTCGGCGAAATCGCCGTGCGCGGTGCAATGCAGGGATGCGGTGTATTCGAGACGAAAGGTGTCGGCGAGCGACAGCCCGGCGGCGCGGCGCTGCAACTCGTAACCGAGCCGGGCCGAGCCGGGTGCGCCGGCGGCGAGGGTCTTGCGCGCGTTCTGCAGCCAGGCGTCGTCGCTGTCGAGCGCGGCGATCGCTTCGACTACCGCGGGCAGATCGTCGTGCGCGCAGGCCGCGGCGATCGCGGCCGCGTGGTGCTGCAAAGGGCCGGGTGGGGCGGGTTCGGCGCAACCCTTCAGTACCGCGCTGAGCCGGCGCGCATCGTCGCCGTCGTCGGCCCAGTTCACCGCGGCGAGTGCGGCGTATACCGTTTCGCGTTGCGCTTCCGGCAGATAGTGATCGGCGAGGCCGGCGTGGATCGCGTCGCCGGCGTTGAGTGGCGCGCCGGTCAAGGCCAGGAACAAGCCCGCGCGTTGCGGCACCCGGTTCAACAGCCAACTGCCGCCGACGTCCGGGTACAGGCCGACGGTGATTTCCGGAAACGCCAGCTTCGAGCGCTCGCTGACCACGCGGTGGCTGGCGCCGGCCATCAGGCCGATGCCGCCGCCCATGACGATGCCATGGCCCCAGCACAGCAGCGGCTTGGGGTAGGTGTGGATGCGGTGGTCGAGCCGGTATTCGGTCTCGAAGAACTCGCGCGCGTGGACGTTGTCGCGGATGTCGCGGCTGCCGCTGGCGCGATGCTCCAGCATGCCGCGATACAGCCCGTGCAGGTCGCCGCCGGCGCAGAAGGCTTTCTCGCCCGCGCCTTGAAGCACGACTACGGCGACGGCGTCGTCCTGGGCCCAGGCCAGCAACTGCGCATCGAGCAGTTCGGCCATGGTCAGCGACAGGCCGTTCAAGGTCGCCGCTGCGTTCAAGGTGGCGAAGCCGATGCGGCGCCCGTTGGCGGTGCCGCGTTCTTCGAACAGGACCGGCGCGGCGACTGCTTCGTTTTCGAGCACGGCGTTCATGCGTTCTTCCACTGCGGCGCGCGCTTTTCCAGGAAGGCGAGCACGCCCTCAGTCTGGTCGGCGCTGTCGAACAGATCGACGAAGGCCTCGCGCTCGCGCACCAGGGCGGTGTCGTGGCTCTGGCTGCGGGTGGCCTGGATCAGGGCCTTGCAAGCGGCGACGCTGGTCGGGCTCTGCTTCTCGGCCTGCTTGGCCCACTGCAGTGCGCGCGCCTTGGCTTCGCCCTTGCCGACCACCTCTTCGACCAGGCCGATGCGCAGGGCGGTGGCGGCGTCGACGCGTTCGCCGAGCAGCATCATCCGCTTGGCCCAGCCTTCGCCGACCAGACGCGGCAGGTGCTGGGTGCCGCCGGCGCAGGGCAGCAGGCCGACGGTGGCTTCGGGCAGGGCCAGTTGGGCCTGCTCCTCGACGATACGCAGATCGCAGGCGAGGGCGCATTCCAGCCCGCCGCCCATGGCGTAGCCGTTGATCGCGGCGATCGACACGCCGCGGAACGCGCTGAGGGTCTCGAAGGCTTCGCCGAAGCGGCGTGCGGCCTCGCGCGCCAAGGCCTTGTCGCCGTCGGCGAACTGCTTCAGGTCGGCGCCGGCGGAGAAGAATTTCTCGCCTTCGCCGGTGACGACCAGGGCGTAGACCTCGCGGTCGGCATCGAGGTCGCGCACCAGCTCGCGCAAGGCGGCGAGGCTGTCGCGGGTCCAGGTGTTGGCCGGGGGATTGCTCAGGGTGACGACGGCGGTGTGGCCGTCGATGTCGAGCTTCAGTCCGTCATAGACCTTTCTGGTGTGCTGCTTGTCGGCACGGCTCATCGCAATTCCTCTTCGGTGTTCAGCAGATGGCGCGCAATGATCACGCGCATGATTTCGTTGGTGCCTTCCAGGATCTGGTGCACCCGGCAGTCGCGCAGCAGCCGCTCGATCGGGTACTCGCGCATGTAGCCGTAGCCGCCGTGGATTTGCAGGGCCTCGTTGCAGATCGCGAAGCCGGCATCGGTGGCGAAGCGCTTGGCCATCGCGCACCAGACGATGGCGTCGGCGCTGCCGGCATCGAGCTTGCGCGCCGCGGTATGCACCATCTGCCGCGCCGCGACCAGTTGCGTGGCCATGTCGGCGAGCTTGAACTGCAGCGCCTGGAACTCGGCGAGCGGTTTGCCGAACTGGCGCCGTTCGCCGAGATAACGACGTGCGGCGTCGAGTGCGCCCTGGGCCGCGCCGAGCGAGCACGCGGCGATGTTGAGGCGGCCGCCGTCGAGGCCTTTCATGGCGATCTTGAAACCGTCGCCTTCGCCGGCGAGCAGATGCGCGGCCGGCACCCGCACGTTGTCGAACACCACGCCGCGCGTGGGCTGGCTGTTCCAGCCGAGTTTTTCTTCCTTGCGCCCATAGGCGATGCCGGCGCTGTCGGCCGGCACCGCGAAGGCGCTGATGCCGCGCGCGCCATCGCCGCCGGTGCGCGCCATCACCACCAGCATGTCGGTGGCGCCGGCCCCGGAAATGAAGGCCTTGGCGCCGTTGATCAGGTAATGATCGCCGTCGCGTTCGGCGCGGGTGCGCAGGGATGCGGCATCGGAGCCGGCCCCGGGTTCGGTCAGGCAGTACGACGCCAGGCATTCGCCGCAGGCCAACCGAGGCCCCCAGAGGTCGCGTACGGCGGGCGAGGCGTGCGCGGTCAGCATCCAGGTGGCCATGTTGTGGATGCTGATGAACGCCGCCGTGGACGGATCGAGCGCGGCCAGTTCCTCGAACACGACCACCGCATCGAGCCGGGTCAGGCCCGAGCCGCCGGCGGCTTCGTCGACGTACAAGCCGCAGAAACCGAGCTCGCCGGCCTTGCCGATGGCCTCGCGCGGGAAGACGCCTTGCGCGTCCCAGTGCGCCGCGTGCGGCGCGAGTTCGGCGAGGGCGAAATCGCGCGCGGCCTCGCGGAAGGCGAGCTGGTCTTCGCCGAGCTGCGATGGCGGTGGACTGACCGCCTGCAGGTTCATGACGGCGGCCATCACTTCAGACTGATCGTGGTGTTGACGCCGTGGCCGAGCGTCTCGTCGTCGAACCAACGCGCGGTGACCGTCTTGGTCTGGGTGTAGAACATCACCACTTGCTTGCCGTAGGGGCCGAGGTCGCCGAGCTTGGAGGCGCGCGAGCCGGTGAACGAGAACAGCGGCACCGGCACCGGGATCGGCACGTTGATGCCGACCTGGCCGACGTCGATGTCTTCCTGGAAGCGGCGCGCGGCCGCGCCGGATTGGGTGAACAGGGCGGTGCCGTTGCCGTTGGGATTGGCGTTGATCAGGTCGATCGCGGCTTCCAGGGTGTCGGCGGCGAGCACGATCAGTACCGGGCCGAAGATCTCTTCGTCGTAGATGCGCATGCCGGGCTCGACCCCGGAGAAGATCGTCGGGCCGACGAAGTTGCCGCGCTCGAAACCCGGCACGGACGGCTTGCGGCCGTCGAGTTCGAGCCTCGCGCCTTGCTCGACGCCGGAGGCGATCAGGCTTTCGACGCGTTCGCGCGCGGCGCAGGAAATCACCGGGCCGACATCGGTGCCGGGCTCGGTGCCGGCATTGACCTTAAGCGTGCGCGCCTTCGCGACCAGCTCGGGGATCCAGGCCCGCGCTTCGCCGACCAGCACCGCGGTGGAGGCGGCCATGCAACGTTGCCCGGCGGCGCCGAACGCTGCGCCGGCGAGGGCGTTGAGGGTTTGCTCCTTGTTGGCGTCCGGCAGCACCACCGCGTGATTCTTCGCGCCCATCATGCACTGCACGCGCTTGCCCGCCAGCGAAGCGCGGTTGTAAACATGGGTGCCGACCTTGGTCGAACCGACGAAGGACACCGCCTTGATGTCGGGGTGGTCGCAGATCGCATTGACCACGTCTTCGCCGCCGTGGACGACGTTGAGCACGCCCTTGGGCACGCCGGCCTGCAGCGCCAGTTCGACCAGGCGCATCGTCACCAGCGGGTCCTGTTCGGACGGCTTGAGCACGAAGGTGTTGCCGGTGGCGATGGCCATCGGGAACATCCACAGCGGAATCATCGCCGGGAAGTTGAACGGGGTGATGCCGGCGCAGACGCCGAGCGGTTGCAACAGGGTGTAAGTGTCGACGCCGCCGGCGACGTTGTTGGCCAACTCGCCGAGTTGCAGGTTGCCGATCGCCGCCGCGTGCTCGACCACTTCCAGGCCGCGGAATACGTCGCCTTCGGCGTCGGCCAGGGTCTTGCCTTGTTCGGCGGTGAGGATCGCGGCGAGCTCGCCCATGTGCTCGCGGATCAGTTGCTGGTACTTGAGGAAGATGCGCGCGCGCGCGCCGATCGGGGTCTTGCGCCAGCTCTTGAAGGCCTGTTGCGCCGAACGTACCGCGGCGTCGACTTCGTCCGCAGTCGCGAACGGCACCCGCGCCAGCACCGCCTGTGTAGCCGGGTTGACGACATCGCGCCATTGTTGGGATCGGGATTCGACGAATGCACCGTCGATCAGCAGCTTGACCGTCGCGACTTCGGTCGCGACGCGATTCATATCGTTCATTGTTTCAGCTCCGTGTCGCTCACCCGCGTGACGGGGATTGCGGAGCAAGACAAGTCGGTTCCACGCAACGGACATCCGCGTCGAGCCAGCCCGTCCGGTTGCCCACCGCAACACCCGAGGATGGCATCGCATGCGATGCCCGCCACTGGCCGGTCTCCGGGCTTGCGAGCGATGCGGAGCGATCCGCATCACCCCGACACCTTCCCGCGAGATCGCAGTGGTATTGAGTCGGGTGTTCTCGCCTACCGTTGCGGGGGCAGCGCCGGAATGGAGTCTGACGACTCGCACCGGCTTCCCGTTTCACCCTGCTCGCCGGTACGGCGGCAGGACACCTGTGGCCGGCGGAGTGTAGGCGTCGGATCGAAAGCGGACAAGCTGCGCTGCGCAAAGCTGCGCGCTCGCTCGCACGACAGCGTGGTCGGATTGCTTCGAACGCCGCATTCATCTTGTCGTCGCGCGGATGTGTGACGCCTCTGCACGGCACCGCACCACGGCGAATGGAATGCATCGCGACGAATGCGCCATGTTCGCTTGCTTGCGTAGGAGATCGCGTTCGCCTGTGTGCGATGCTCGGGCGAAACGCCGGGCATCGCTCGATACTGTGATGGGCAGCGTGTATTCCTGGAAACGATGCGGGCGAAATGACTGGTGCGGCGGGGGCTGCTGTGACTGGGGCATCCGGATCGGCATGGGCGCATCGCCACGATGGGGAGCATCGGTGGCGGTGGATGGGTTCGTCGTCGAGCGTCGGCGCTGAAGCATCCCGCGGGCAGTGGCCGCTCGGGTGACATTCGCATGCCGTTGCAAGATCATGGCGAGAGCGCAATACGGCATTCCTGAAGGAGCGGCACCCGATGACCAACCGTGAACGACGCAACGGCACCGAGCAGGCCAGTGCCGTGGCCTTGCGCGCAGGGCTGACCCGCGAGCAACTGGACGCGTTGACGACCCTGGAGCATTTCCGCTGGGAACTGCGTTTCGTTCGGCGGCCGCTGTTCCTGGAGCCGATTCCGGTGGTATTTCATCCCGATGGCGAGCGTTACGCGGTGTTGGAGGCGGATGGTTCGCTCAATGAGAACCCGGGGTTCGAGATACGCCGCTGAGGGGTTGCCGGTGGCGCGGGTTGGTTCGTGTTCGTGGCATCGCGGTGGGGGCTCTGAGGGTAGGAGCGGCGTCCTACTGGATTTCCTCCGGTCACAAGCCGCGACCGCGGGATGCGCAGAGGCGACAGCGCCGATATCGCTCATCGAAGCAGCGTGCCTTCGCGGGAGTAGGAGCGGCGCGAGCCGCGACCGCGCTCTTGCGATCTCGCCGCGCATCGTTCAAGCGAGATCAGGATCAGGATCAGGATCAAACGCCAAAAGCTTCCGCCACTAAAGCGGCGGCTAACTTTCTTTTGTCTAAAGCAACAAAAGAAAGTCACCAAAGAAAAATGCTTTTGTTTTGAATCACAAGCCCGCATGATCGATGCCAACGCAGGGCTTTTTCATACGGGACATCCCTGTCCCGATGAAAAACGGCCTGCATCCATGCAGGCCGCCCTTCGGGTCTTCTGTTGCCTTCGCTAGTGCGAGACGTCGCACAACAACAGCCAAGGCCAAAGCCACGACCGAGGCCGGGACTTGACGCCGCCTGCGAAGTATCGTCGCCATCCACAGTTCGTGGTCGCGGCTCACGTCGTTCCTACCCTTAGAGCGAGATTCGTCGTTGCCGTTGCCATTTAGAGCTTGGCGTAGCCATGCACTGGCGAGACCGATGGAGACCCGGAGGGCGGCGCACAGGACGTGCGCCGTTTTTCGATAGGACAAGGATGTCCTATCGAAAAATCCCGGCGCG
>NZ_JBQEOE010000005.1:33561-57945 GCF_052045105.1 Lysobacter sp. 22409
ACTCGTGGCCTGTGCCCTTGCAAGGAGAGCCCTTTTCTTTGGTTACCTTTCTTTTGGGCTTAGCAAAAGAAAGTAACCCGCCGCTTTAGTGGCGGAAGCTTTTGGCGTTTGATCTTGATCTCGCTTGATAGGTGCGCGGCAAAACCGTTGCGGCGTCGTCGCGGCTAGTGACCGAAGGACATCCAGTAGGACGCCGCTCTTGCCCTGGCGATGGCACGCCGTTTCGATGAGCGACGGCGGCATTGTTGTCTCTGCGCGTCCCGCGGTCGCGACTCACGTCGCTCCTACAACTGAAGGCTCTGCACGGCNATGAGTACGCAGCGCAGCGAATCCACCCCTGTAGGAGCGACGTGAGTCGCGACCGTAGGGTCGAGGCTTCACGGCGTATCGCTCAAGCAAGCCCAAGATCGAACGCTATCGCGATCGATGCCACCTTTACCCCAGCCACATCACGGCGGAAACACGAACGGTGGGTAAGGCCCATAAAACGGGAAGCCCGGTTTTTCGTCGTTGGGCTGCAGCGAGGGATCGGCGTCGCCGGCCACGATCGGTCCCTTGTCGGCCGACGGTCCGGTCGGGCCGGTGGTCTCGCCGATGCCCAGTTCTTGGCCGCTGCCGCGTTCGCCCCACAGCACGTGGCCGCCATACCATGCCTGCGTGGTCACATCGACCGCCGGCTGGCCAGCCAGGTCGAAACGCACGCCGCCGCTCTTGGCCGAGTCGTCGATGCCGGGCGCCTTGGTTTCCCAAGAACCGGTCTCGGGGAAATTCGCATGCGAGCCCTGGCCGACGTAGGACACCGGGCGACCGTCCTCTTTCGGCGTGTCCGCCCACGAGCGCTCGGCGTTCAAGCCGCCATGGGCGCTGTAGCGCACCGCGGTCGGCTGGTATTGGCCGTCGAGCTGCACGGTGATCTTTTCCCAGTCGCCTTCGTGGTTCTGCACGTCGCCGAGGCCGGGCGGGCCGTCGTTGTAGGAATAAAACAGGTGGTAGGTGATGGTGTTGCTTTCGGGGTCGTATTGGTAAAGGTTTTTGCTGTTGGCAAGGTCGCCGTCGCGGATGCCGTCGCCGAGTTCTTCGTTCTGGTGGTCGAGGAACAACTGGCTGTCGGCGTCCTTGTTGTCGGGCCCGATGCCGGCCAGTTCCTGCGCCGGCACTTCGCCTAGCCCATGCAGTTCCTTGTCGCCCCAGAAGTCGCGCTCCTGGCGTAGCGTCGATTGCTCGATATAGGTGTTCGGGTCCTGCAGGAAATTTTCTTCCTGTGGATGGAAGTAGAGGATCGGGGCGTATCGCTGGGCGAGTTCCTGCTGCTGAACGGGAGTAAGCGGCGCCGGGGTGACCGGTTCGGTCGGCGGCAGGCATTGACGGGAGGGGCCGGAAATATCGGAGGGATACATGGCACTGCTCCAGCGCGCGGGAGGTCGCGGTACGAGTCTAGTAAGCCGGATCGGCCTGCAGCAGTCGGGCTGACCCTAGGGCGGGCGGCGCGAATGCGAGTGCAACCGCGAAACCGGCAACCTGCGTCGCAGGGCGGCCCGAATGTCCCTGCAGGACGGGCCGGGCGCGGGGCCGTACGCAATCGAATCGACAGGAGCGCGGGCGAGCCGGACGCGGGCTGCGGGCACCTCAACCGGGCCTGGCAGCGCGCGTTCGAACCGGCCACGTACGGTATCGAACTTTGTGGAAGCGGCGACCTGTACAGAGTGTGACCGGGATTGACCGGGCAGGGCGAGGTGTGACGAAGAACGTCAGCAGTGTGACATCGGTCGCGCGAAGTTTACGTATACTTAACAAGCAATATGCCGAATGTCACTCCTTGGCATACTTTGTGCGTTTTTATGGCCTGCGCCCGGAGCCCCGGCACGCCTTCGACCTCCCTGGAACCCAATAATGCGAACGCTCACGAAGTCCCTTTTGGCCCTTTCGCTGCTTGCCGCCGTACCCATGCTCGCCCAAGCCGAGTCGCAGTACACCACCGGCACCGGTACCCCGATCACCGCCAGCGCCCGGCTGGACTTCCAGATCACGATCCCGAAGATCCTGTTCCTGCGCGTCGGCAGCGGTGCGGACTACACCACCAACACCACCATCAACCAGATCGCGTTCAGCGTTCCTGCGGCTAACGTCGGCGACAGCTCGGTCGTGACGGCCACGCCTGCGTCGGGCGACCTGGGTGCTGGCGCAGTCACCGCCAAGCTGGTCGGCAACAACGGCACGATTTCGTTGAGCTCGACGACGCTCGGCGCTCTGAGCAACGGCGCCGCCGGCGACAGCATCTCGTTCGGCCAGATCAACACCGCCGTGGCCACGCTCGCTTCGGCCACCGCATTGCCGCATCCGGCCCTGGTCGACGGTGCCACGACCACCACCACCGTGCCGCCGAACGCGGGCAAGCTGGTCAACCGCGATGCGCGTTGGACCTATACCTACCTCAACGCTAATGTCGCCGCTCCGGGCGTCTACGGTGGCGTCAACGCCAACAACAGCCGCGTGACCTACACCGCATCGATGCCGTAAGCCGCAAGCCGGACGTCCCTTGCGACATTCTCCGTTCCCGCACAGCCGCGGGAACGGTCCCGACTCGCCCCGCACCCGCGGCAACGGCTCCGACTTCAGAGGCCCGACATGGCTTTGCCCTTACGCCCGGCGTGCTGGGTGCTGCTCCTGCTTGCGTTGGGCTGGTTCGATACCGCCCAGGCCTTCGTCGTCACGATCTCCCCGGGGGCACGCATGGTCTACCTGCGGGTCGGCAACGGCGTGTTCACCGGCAACTATTCCAGCGGCGGCACGCCCGGCCGCGGCGGGGCGATCAACAAAGTCTCGGTGGCGGTGCCCGCGGCGGTGCTCGGCAACGGCACCGACCAGGTCATGACCACCGACGCCACCCAGGCCAACAGTTCCTACGACGGCTTCGCCTTCTGCAACGTGCCGGCGCAGATCTACGTCGGCGGTTTCTACCGTCTGCCCGGCAGCACCGGCACCGCGACCCTGACCGCGACCGCACCGGCGGCGGGCCTCAGCAACGGCGCCGGCAGCACCATTCCGTTTTCGCAGATCAGCTGGACCAGCAGCGGCAACAACGACACCGCCGCTCAGCCGATCCTCGCCGGCACTTTCACCGGCGGCCCCCAGACCTTGGCGAGTTTTCCGGTCAACACCTGGCGCGAAAGCTGCCACACCTTCCGCTATGCCAACGACGCCGTCGTCGCCTCCGGTACCTACACCGGCCAGGTGGTCTACACCTTGAGCGCGCCATGAAGCGCGCGATCGCCGCCGGCGCCCTGTTCGCCGCTATGTTGCCGTCCCAGGCAGGCACCCATCGCGTCGACGACAGCGCCAGCCAAGTCACCGCCAATACCTTGCGCATGCAATGGGACTCGGTCGCGCCGCGCAGCGGCGAACGGCCGACGGTGTCGGGCGCGCTGACCGTGTGGGTGCGTTTGAACCTCGCGCCTTGGCAAGGCCGCAGCGGCCGCGTCTATATGACCTTGCCGCCACAGGCGACCGGCCCGATCACCGCCACCTGGACCACCCAGGGCCGCTTGCTGCCGGGCACGCTGCGCGCCGGTGAACGCACCCTGGTCTACAGCGGCATCATGCCGGCCGGCCTGCTCGACGACACCATCCGCCTGACCATCCAGGCCGACGGACAGAAGCTGGTGCGTACCGAACAACTCAATTTCTCCTTCGAAATCGACGTGGAAGACCTCTGATGCGTACCGCTGTCCTGCGCCGTGCCTCGACGTTCGCGGCGCTCGCGCTCGCGCTGTCGTCGATCGCCGGTCCGAGCTTCGCTCAGGGCTTCTCCGCCCTGGTCTCGCCGCCGCGCTTCGAAGACACGGCCAAGCCCGGCACTACCTATCGCAACGTGGTCGAGATTTCCAACATCTCCAATGCGGTCGGCCACTACACTCTGAAGACCGCCGACTGGCATCTCGATGCGCAGGGCGCGGCGGTATTCGACGACGCCTTGGCGGCCGACAGTTGCCGGCCTTGGGTCGGCCTGGAAGCGGCGCAGATCGAGATCGCGCCGAACGGCAAGCGCCGTTATCGCTTCGAGGTGGTGGTGCCGGAACAAGCGGCGCCCAGCGAATGCCGTTTTGCGATCCTGCTCGAAGGCGCGCCGGAGATGGTCGGCGATCAGCTCACCGTGCCCGTGTCCGGGCGCATCGGCATCATCGTCTACCTGGGTATCGGCGAGGTCGCCGCGCAGTTGCAGCACGTCGCCAGCCAAGTGCGCGAGGTCGACGGCCGGCGGCTGCCGGTGCTCGACATTCGCAACACCGGTAAGGCCCACACCCGTCTGGAAGGGCTGGTCGATGGCGTCGACGCGAGCGGCCGCAAGTTCGCCCTCGCACCGTCCAGCTTGCCGATTCTTCCCGGCGAAACGCGTTCGATCGCCTTGGTGCCGGAAGGCGACGACCCGGCCACGCCGGCGCCGCCGATCGTTTATCCGCTGAGCCTGAAGGGCGCACTGGAATGGGGCCGCCAGCGCCTCGAACTCGACGTACGCATCGACAAATGAGGCCCGCCCGACGGCTCGCCCGGCGCAGACTGGCGATCTGCGTCGCCTGTACGCTTGCCTCGGCCGCGCCTGCGGCGTCGGCGGCCGACGCGTCGCCGCTGGTCTACCGCGACCGCATCATCGCCGCGCAAGCGTTGGCGCCGCTGCCGCCCGACGAAGACGAGACCGTCGACGGCGACGGCCTGCCGCGTTCGTTCCGGCTCGAGCTCAACGCCGCCTACACCGAGCGCGGCGACGAGCACTTCGGCGAGCAAGGCCTGGCCGCCGGCGGATTCTGGGAAACCGCGAACTGGGGCAGCCTGTCGCTCGACGCCACCGTCTTCCACAGCGACCGCGACCGCTTCGCCGACGACAGCGGTTGGGGCGGGGCGGCGACCTTATGGCAGCGCAATCTGTTCGTCGACGGCGGTTGGCGCCTCGACAACGGCCTGGGCGTGATCAACACGCCGTCCTCGCAGTTGCAGCGCAACCAATACCGGTTCTTCCTGCCGAGCGTGGCGATGGCCGGCCTGAGCACGCAATGGACCCGCGACGCCAGCGGCCTGAGCGTGTACGGCGCGGTCGGGCGTGCCGGGCTCTACAACGGCACTCGCGTAGTGGGTTTCGATGTTGCCGACGGCCACGTCGGCGCGTTCGGCGCGCAATGGCAGGGCGCGCCCGGCTGGACCCACGCGGTCTCGGCGCTGAGCACCGACGGACGCATCGTGCCCGACGACGTCGGCGAACCGGGCCTGATCGACCGGCCCAGCCAGGCCGCGCATTGGGCGAGCGCATGGCGGTCCGATCGCGACGCGGTGCAATTGAATCTGCTCGGCAGTCACGACGGCCGCGGCAACGCCACCGGCGCCTGGATCGACGCGAGCTCGCGGCGCGGCCGTTATCGGCACCATTACGGCCTGTTCTCGCTCGACCCGGGTCTGACCTGGGGGGCGTCGCCGATCAACCAGGACGTACGCGGCGGCTATTACCGGCTGGCCTATCAATACGGCCGCTGGAGCTGGAACACCGGCGTCGACGATATCCGTTCGATCAGCGGCGCCGGCTTCGACGGCCAGTACGCGACTGCGTTCGCGCGTTACCAGGCCAGCAGCGTGTTCGGTTACGGCGCCAGCCTGAGCCTGCGCCACGCCGACGACGACACCTACGCGGCGCAGTTGTTCGCCGACCGGCGCAACGATTGGGGCCAGACTCGCCTCCAGTTCGATCACGCCGGCGGCGGAGGCGGGGTCGGGCGCAGCTGGCAGGCGAGCATCGACCAGGCCTTGCCTTTGCGCGAAGGCCGGCGTTTGTCGGTCTCGCTCGGGTACGGCGAATGGGGCGAGCGCAACGAAACCTCGTCCGGGGTTGCGGTCCGCACCACGACCCGCACCACGACCTTTTCGATGTACGGCGGCGTGGAGCTCGGCGACCGCGTGTCCGTCGACGGCACCGCGCGCTGGACCCACGGCGAAGGCCCGGCGGCGATGCGCGGCGTCGACATGAACCTCGGCATCAACTGGCGCATCGCACCGCGCTGGTCGCTGACCGCCGCGCTGTACCAGAGCCAGGGCTCGCAGCGCTCGCCGTTCGCGCTCGATCCGCTGATCGTCGACTCGCCGTTCCTGTCGCTGCCGCGCGAACGCTCGGCCTTCCTGACCCTGCGTTACGAGCGCCAGGCCGGCCGCGCGCTGCCGGTGATCGGCGGGGCACCCGGCTCGGCGGTCGGCAGCATCGACGGTTCGCTGTTCCTCGACGACAACGACGACGGTGTGCGCGCCGCGTCCGAACAGGCCGCGCCGAACGTCACCGTGGTGCTCGACGGCCGCTATGCGGTGCGCACCGACAGCAACGGCCAGTTCTCGTTCCCGCGCGTTTCGATCGGCAAGCACACGATCGCGGTGATTCCCGACAACCTGCCGCTGCCGTGGGCGGTGCGCGACGACCGCGGCCTGCAATCGATCGAGGTCGGCGTGCGGCGCAGCCAACGCGTCGATATTCCGGCGACGCGGCAACGCTGAGGCAAGACCGAACCGCCGAACCGAAGCGCCGATGCGGCCGCCCGTACGGAGCGGTTCGTACGCTGCCCATGCTTCATATGCCCGGGACCTAAGCTCGCGGTCGATCGACTGCGCAGAGTTACACTGCTCCTTTCGCCGGTTCGCTCTGGCAGCGTCCGCACGCAGGCGCCGGATCGGAACGGAGCCTGCACAGATCAAGGACCGACCGCATGAACCCGATTCGTATCACCGTCCTGGCAGGGCTGCTTGCACTGGCGCCGTTGCGCGGCGACGCCGCCGAGGCCGTCGTGGCGAGCGAGGCCACGCCAGCGACGGCGCAGGCCGAGTGCCGGAAGTTGTTGCAGTTGAGCCGCTGCATCGCCTCGGTCGAGATGAGCTCGCACGCGCCGCCGGACCGGCCTTATCGCGGCCGTTGGCAGCGCTATCGCGGTAACGAAAGCCAGGCCACGGTGCAACTCGGCGAGAATACCGTCGAGTCGATCGTGCTGAGCAACGGCCGATATTTCACGAAGACGAACCTCAAGCCGCAGCAGACCGGCAGCGCCGCCGAACTCGGCGCCTTGCTCGCCAGTACCCCGGTGATGTGGCTCGGCCTGCTGCTCGGCGAAAACTTCGAGTTGCCCTTGCCCGGGCACGACGTCGACGCCGTCGGCGAAAACAGCTGGGCCTACGGCGTGGAAAAGTACCGGGTCCAGGTCAAAGCGCAGGGCGAGGGGCGTTATCGCATCGACCTGGCCAAGACCGCCACCGTCGGCGGCGAAGCGCCCGAGGAGCCTGCGCCGCAGGCCGGCGAGTGCAGCGATGCCGACGCCAAGGCCGGGCGCTGCGAGCAGCCCTTCGTTTTCAGCACCGCCGAGGATCGCGCCGCGCGCCTGGCCGAGTTGGCGCCGGTCGGCTCGGGCTTCACCGCGGTCATCGGCCTGCACACGCCGACCCAGGCCTTGCCGGATTCGTTGTCGCTGAGCGGGTGGACGTCCAGCGACGGCAAGCCCTATGCGACGCTCGGCGATGCGCGCCGCGCCGCCAAGCCCGCTGCCAAGGATTGATTCGCGCCATCGCTCGCCCTGCACGGCGATGTCGATCGCGACTCGATCGCGACTTGCGCCACGCTCGCCGCCGCCGCGATCGCCGCGATCGCCGCGACGCCTTCCCCTTGTAAGCCTCTGCGGGCGCCTATAGGCTGCGGCCTTCGCATTCGACCGAGCGCCCATGAGACGTCTTGCCGTAGTTCTGGCCGTAGCGGGTTTGAATGCGCTGTCGGCTCCGGCCATCGCGGCCGAACACCGCGCCAAGCCGGGCGTCGTCGCGGAAGCCGCCGCGAAAGACGACCCGATCTTCGAGCGTTTGGGCGCCGACTTCGTCAAGGCCGGCAATAGCGACGCGCTTTCCATCGCGGTGGTCCGCGACGGCAAGGCCCGCTTCTACAACTTCGGCAGCGTATCGCGCGATACGCCGCGGGCCCCGACCCAGGACACGATCTACGAGATCGGGTCGATCAGCAAGATTCTCACCGCATTGATCCTGGCCAATGCGGTCGGAGAGGGCAAGGTCGATCCGCAGGACGATATCCGGCGTTACCTGCCGGGCGAATACCCGCAACTGGAATTCGCAGGCGCGCCGGTGCGCCTGATCCATCTGGTCAATACCACCTCGGCCTTGCCGGACAATCTGCCGGTGCTTCCGCCGCAGATCGAAGAGGCCGGGCCGGACAAGGCGCCGTTCCTGGCGGTCGACGCCTTGAGACGCGTCACCGATGCGCAGGTGTTCGCCGAACTCGGTTCGGCCCGTCTGCTCGATCGCCCCGGCACCTCGCCGCGGCACTCCAATCTGGCCGCCAACCTGCTCGGCGACATCCTCGAAAAAGTTTACGACGCGCCTTACGAAAGCTTGTTGACGCGTTATGTCGAGCGGCCGTTCGGCATGGGCGCCGGCACCGGCGATACGCGTTCGTCTCTCGTCGCCACCGGCTACAGCAAGACTCACGTCGCGATGCCGGCCCTGGATGCGCGCTCGGTCCTGGCCGCAGGCGGATTGCGCTACAGCGCCGCGGACATGGCGCGGTTCCTGGTCGCCGAACTGGCCGCCAGCGATGCCTCGGTACGCTTGAGCCAGAAGCCGGCCTGGGGCGATCCGGACAATCTGGCGGTCGGCTACAACTGGACCGTCAGCAAGACTGTCGACGACCAGACCTGGTTGCGCGCGTCCGGCGGCACTTACGGTTTTTCCAGCTACATCGAGCTGTATCCGCAGCGCGGCTACGGCATCGTCCTGCTCGCGAACCGCCCGGGCGAAGCCCAGGGTCAGTTGCAGGACCTGGCCAGCCAGGCGGCCGAAGCCGTGTGGGGCCGTCCGCCGGTGCTCGCGAAGCTCGAGAGCGCCCTGCAGGCCAGCGCGTACCGCGATGTCGGCCGGACCGTTGCCGAGGTCGGAAAAGCGTTTCCCGAGTTGCGTCTGACCGAAGAGCACGCGAACCAATGGGGCTACCGCTTGCTGGGCGAAGACAAGCCGCAGTTGGCACTCGGGATGTTCCGCTACAACACCGAGCGCTGGCCGCAAAGCTGGAATGCCTTCGACAGCCTCGCCGAATGCTACGAACTGCTCGGCGACGTCGCCAATGCGACCAGCCACTATCGGCGCTCGCTGGAACTCAACCCGGCCAACTCGAACGCGGTCGAGCATCTGCGCAAGCTCGATCCGGCCCAGGCGCCGGCCGCCGCCGGCGCCAAGTAAGCCCTTTCGCCAGCAACGCTCGCGCCTCAGCTCGGCAAGCGCACCGTCGGATCGCCCAGCACCACCATCGCGAGGCGATCCATCGCCAGCAACTTGGCCTTGCGCGCCCGCGTTTCGGCATCGTGTTCGTGGTTGTTGAAGGCCTCGATGGCATCGATGTGGTCGAGCAGCAGGCCGGCGACGGCGTCGTAATAGCCGTCCATGGCCAGGCCGACCGGCGGACGCTGCGCCGAATGCAGGGCGGTGTACAAGGTGTCGACGATCAGCGCATCGGTCATGCGCTGGCCGGTGTCGGGGTCGCGCAAGGTCCAGTCGAAGGTCGGTTCGACATGGCCGATGAAGGCCGCCAACGGGCGTTCGCTGCCGAGCAGGGCGCGCGGTAACGGCGCGGTGCACGGGCCGATCCCGGCCACCGCGGCAAGCATGCGGCCGAGGCTGGATTGTTCGTCGACCAGGCCCTGGAAGGTCGACGGGCGGTCGGCGCCGGCCGAGCAGCAGGCATGCGCGTACCAGATCGCGCCGGCCGGGTTCCAGGCCCGCAGCAAGGCGCCGATATCGAGCAAGGCGTGGTCGACGTCGAGCATTGCCCCCAACTGCGCCTTGAGCTGTATGAGGTCGTGCAAGGGAAACGTGGCGCCGTGGCTGGAGCTCAGCACGAAGGCCGGCTGGCGTTGCTTCAGGCCGGCGTAGAAATCCTCCAGGCGTCCTTGCGCGCCGGTCAGCAGCAGCGGGTGGAAACCGTCGGCATCGAAGGCCTTGAACAGGGTCTCGGCGATGGTCTTGCGCATCAGGAAGGTGATGTCGGGGTGGCCGTGATCCACCGCCCACAACAACGGCGCATCGACATCGCGCTGTTGCCCCGGCCAGTCGTCGAGCAGCGCATCGACGTAGCGCTCCAGGCCGGCCTCGTCGAGGTCGAGACGGCCAACGAAGGCATCGGTCTGCAAGCGGTACTGGAAACGCCAGGGAATCTGCTCGGGCGAGCCGACGATCAACAGATAGCGCGGCACCGCGGCGTCGCCGACCGTGCCGCGGGTGCCGGACAGGCGCAGGCTGGCCGGCCCGCGATGCGGGTAATAACGCTGCAGTCGGCCGTCCTTGGCGATCTCGGGGCGATAGCGGAACACCGGTGCGTTGCCGCGCGCGGCGATCAGCCTGCGGATCGCCGCCGGTGCGTCGGTGGCGGCGGCCTTGTCGGCAGCGCCGAGGCCGTCGCGATCGGGCAGCACCACGCCCCAGCCGACGCGCGGGTCCTGCCACTGCGTCAGGTCGAGCGCCGGCGCCGCACCGCTGAGTTGGCGCGGCGACGACATGGCGCCGCGCAAGGCCCAGGCCGTGGCGTGTTCGGAGCAGGCGCCGCTGGCGACGGCATCGCCGCACCAGGCATTGCTCAGCAGCAATGCCAGCTCATTGTCCGCCGACATGGTCGAAGTTCCCGTCGGCGGAGGGCCACAGCGCCCGGGGCACGCCTTTTTCGGCGAGGGTGCGTTCCAGCGCTTCGATGCGTTCGGCTTCGCTGAACTGTTGGCCGGCGGTGCGCAGCCACCAGGCCGTGGTTTCGGCGCGGATGCGGAACTCGTCGGACTTGGCCTGCTCGATGCCGAGCGGACGAATGAATACCTGGGCCTCGACGCCGCGCACGTACAGCACCGGCAGGGACCACTCGGGCGAAGCCTGGGCGTCGCGGTTGCCGAGCTGGGAGATGGCGCTGCGTGCGTGGAACATGATCGGCGTCCATTCCAGGGTGGTGCTGGCGCGTTGCTTGAGTTCCTCGCGCGCGCGCAGCAGCGCGGCCAGGGCCTCGGGATAGAAGGCGCGGGTGAACTCGTAGGCGTCGTTGGCCTCGACCGGTTCCATCATCGCGACCACCGCCGGAAAGCCGGCCGACACGACCTGGTTCGCCATCGACTGCAGGCCGTTGCCGCCTTGTCCGCTGGAGCAGCAGTTCAGCACCATCAGCCAGGGATTGCCGAGCGACGCGCCGAGAGTCACCAGGTCCTGCGATGGCAGGTTGATCGAGCCGGCGAGGGTGTCGGGGTCGTGCGCGGCGAATTGCACGTGATCGTTGGCGGTGGCCAGTTCCAGCCATTGCCCGGCGCTGCCGGCGTGGCCGTGGCAGAAGAAATGCAGGATGTTCGGCGACCACTGGCGGATGCGCTGGGTCAGCCGCGCCGCGGTCTCGTCGATCGCCGCCACTTCGATGTCGGCCAGGCCGGCCGGGTCCTGCTGTATTTCATCGCGGATGCGCGCGTGCAGGGCGGAGTCGCCGACCAACAGCTTCAGCAGCACCGGCAGGCCGTCCTGGCGCGCCGCCAGCACCGCATCGCGCAGCAGCTCCCACTCCTTGCGCTGATCGGCGATGCCGAGCGCGGAGATCACCGCCATCAGCCGCACCGGCGTGGTCAGTTCGCCGGGCAGGCGGCTCGGTGCATTGATCGGGTCGATGATGCGGGCGATCGGCCAGCGCGGGTCGAGGGCCACGAACTGCTCGTTGCTGTCGCACAGCATCTCCCAGTTGATCAGCTCGGCCTCGGACGGATTGAGCATGACGAACAGGGGCCGGACCTGGGTCGGCAAGGTCTGGCTGAGGCTGTCGAGCACGCCGGAGATGCCCTGGTGCTGACGCAGGGCGTCGCGCACCATGCGCCCGCGCGCAAGCACCGCGGTCTGCGTGTCCAGCCCCGGCAACTGATCGGCGCGCAGTTTCACCCGGCCCAGGGCGCGGCCGCCGTGAACCGGGAACGGCGCGCGTACCACGCTGGCGATCAGGTCGTCGTCGAGGATATCGACCGAGAGGATGGTGCGCTCGTTCATGGCGCGTCCTCGAGTTCGTCGGAGTCCGACAACTGCAGCTTGCGCTGCTCGATATCCAACTGGGCCTTGCGGATGCGTCGATCCAATGGCGATTCGGTCGCTTCGCCGGGCAGTTGTTCGACCTGCAGTCGGTAGTCCACGATCTGGTCCATGCGTTCGATCTGGGCCTGCAACAGTGCCTGCTCCGCGGAGTCGGTTACACCGAAGCCGATAGCGAAACGGTCTTCGATACCGGCGTCAACCGGCCCTTCGATCGGCGCTTCGACCAAGGCCTCGACCGTGGGCGGCGCATCCTGTTCGATCTCGACCAGGCGCTGCTCGATCTCGCCGTGGATGCGGCGCCGCTCGATGTCGCCTACCGCCTGCCGCAGCAGATCGATCGTGTCCATGGCCGTGTCCAGGTCGCGCTGGACGATGGCTTCGGGAAGGACTTCGTCGCGCATCGCCTGCTGGTATTGCACTTGCACTTGTTCGGCCAGGCGCTCGGTCGCGGCGGTGACCGCGGAGATGCTTTTGCTGGCGGCCTGGACGAAGGAAGGGCTGCGCGTCGCGGATGCGGCGGCCGACAGTGGCAGCGACTTCAAGGCCGAGTCGCGCTGGCTGTCGTTGCGCGAGTACAGCTCGATATGGCTGCGTACCTGCTCGGACAACTCGCCGTCGTCGGAGGCGCCGCGCGTGGGCGAGACCAGATAGGGCTGGCAATACAGATAGACGGCGCGCGAGCGCGGCGGCGGTTGCGCCGACTGCGCGTGGATGAAGCGATAGCTCTGCGCCAATGCCGTCGGCGCATCGTAGGCCGCATTGAACAACAGCATCGGCCCCGGCAGCGATTGCGCTATTTCGTCGGCCAGTGCGCGCAGGCCGACCGGGTTGTGGTTGTCGCGCGAGGCCGAGAACGCCGTCGCCCAGGCGCCGACCTGGGTCAGGAAGCTGGTGAGTTCGCAGGCGCCGACCGGGCCGGCCAGATAATTCTCGGTGCGGCCCAGCGGCGACTGCGCCAGCAACATCGCCCCGGACGCACCGGACAGATGGCCGTGACAGACGAAGTGCACCGCATCGGTGCTGTAGGGCTTGAGCGCCTGGCGCATCCACAGCAGCCAGGGCGAGCGCAGGGTGCCGCTGCTGTCGAGCAGGCGCGAGGACGGGTCCTCGACGACGTAGCGCTCGGCATCGGCGGGCGGGTGCAGGATCAGCTCGGCCGAGCCCGGCGACAGATGCCGCACCGGTTCGCCCATTTCGGCGTCGGCGAACACGTGCAGGCGCACCGGTCGGTCGATGCCGGACACGATCGCCTGGATCGCATCGACCAGGCCGTCGCGGATATGGGCGTGCTCGCAGTTGAGCGGCGCACTGGCGCAGACGGCGATGTCCAGCATGGTCGCGCTTTCGCGCGGCGGCGGGAAAATGAAATCCGGCAGCATCAACACCGGCGTCTGCAGGGCGTCGACCAGCAGGCGTTCCCACGGCAGGTAGCGCAGCGCGCCGTAGGGTTTGGCCAGGTGAATCCACAGCGGGCGTTGCGGTGCTGCGTGCTGCAGCCAGGCCGAGTGCAGGCTCGGCAGCAGGCGTGGCGCTATATGGAACTGCGACTCGTCCGGCCGCGTGCGCAGGTCCGAGGCGATCGACGGCGCCAGCCCCCATTCGTCGAGGCCGCCCTCCCACAGCGGCAGGCTCTGTAGCCTGCCGCCGCCCTGGAACTGCAGGGTGGCGCGTGCGTGTTGCGGCCTCGTCAGCTCCATTTTCAGAGTGACGATGTCGTTCTCGCGCTTCAGCAGTTCGGCCATGGTGCGGTGCCGGCGCTCAACGGCTGGAGGCGATGCTGTGCGCCAGCCACCAGGTCGAAGCGTTGCTGATGTCGCCGTGGCCGCTGATGGTGCGCGTGCCCCGCACGCCGACGATGCGCCCGCCGGGGCCGAAATCGTAGGCGCTCGCCGGGTCCTTGATGTCGACCAGGGTCTGCCCCGAGTCCTGCGGGCCGTAACCGCCCAGGGCCGCGTACTTGCTCGGCGAGTCGCCGGCGGCGAGCGGTTGCTCGCCGATATCGTGATCGCGGCGCAAGGCCAGATGGAAGGTCTTGCTCAGGGCGATGTCGCGTCCGCTGAAGGTCGCGACCACCGGCCGTTCGATGCGCTGCAGGTTGCGGTGGTAGCCGCCGGTCCGGCCGGTTTCCGGCACTTGCGCGGCGAAGGCGTACTGCGACATCGCCGGCTGCAACAGCAGAGCCGAATGCACTTTGCGCAGGCCGTCCGGCAGCGACGCGGTGGCCGACATCACCACCTTGCAACCGAAGGAATGCCCGAGCAGATGGATACGCGCCTGCGAACGGCGCAGCAACTCGGCCAGCAGTTGCGATACGCCGCGACTGCCGACCTTGCCGGAGCGGTCTTTCATTTGCCAGACCGTGAACGGCTTGATCAGGTTGCGCGGGTCGAGTTTCTTCAGCGCATCGCCGATGCCGCCGGCGGCGGCCGGGCCGCCGGCGCCCGGCGTCGCCACGGCGCCGACGTCGTCGAAATCCGGCGGCGCCTCGGTCAGCGAGGCGGCCGCAGCGAGCAGGTCGTCGGCGGAGGCGGGGGCGTCGTCGTGGCCTTCGTCGTCGGGCGACAGCACGCTGGCCAGCAGGTCGGCGAGTTCGCGCGATTCGGCTTCGGACAAGGCCGGGGTCTGGCTGAGCGCGTGGAAGCGTTCGCGCTGTTCGGGCGCCAGCATCGCGGCGATGTCGGCCATCTGTTGGCGGCCGCTTTCGACATCGTCGCTGGCGCCGGCGAAGCCGGGACCGGTTTCGCTGTCGAACCACGTCAAGGCCTGGCTGGGCCAGAAGATGCCGATCAACAGCGGCCGGTAGCCGGCCGGCGCGGGCAGGCCGAGTTGCCGGCGCTGCTCGATATAGCCGTTGACGAAGCTCGCATAGCGCTCGCTCGCGGCTTCCCAGTCGTTGTTCCAACCGTGCGAGAACAAAAAGATGTCGCTGTGCCCGTCCAGATGGTCGAGCACATGCTGGCGCGTCAGCGGCCCTTCGCAGGTGCCGTTCTTGTCGAACGGCACGATGTAGTAAGGAAACACCGTGCCTTCGGCGGTGGTGAATTGCTTGTACGGTCCAACCGGTATCAGCGATGGCATTCCGAGTCCCCCTTCTCGAAGGGAGCGGCGCCGACGGCGCCGGGCTGACTCCCTAGCCTGATCAAAGAAACGGCGAAAGCCTTGCGGGGCGGCCATTGCGGGCGGGGCAGCGTGCCGGCCGTCGGTGCCGGTGCGATCAATGTGGGACGGGCGCATTCATTCGTGCCGGGGCGGCGTGTCGGTGTCGCGGGCATCGGCCATGGCCTGCACCGTGCAGGGAATGCGTTTGACCACTCGGTCAGGGTGCCGACCGAGGATGCCGCAGGGGGAGCGCCGTTCCGGCCCTGCGGTGCTTCGAGTCGAACGCGGCTGGCGGGGAGAAGCGGGATGGGCGGCGAAGTGAAGGTCGGTCTGAGCAGCGGTCGCCAGGTCACCCTGGCCGAATGGGACGAGTACAAACCGCCGGTGCACGGAGACGGCCTGCAGAACAAGCGCTGGACCGCCGCGAGCGCGCGCGACGGCATGGCGTTCTACGACTCGACCGTGCACTACATGCGCAACGACTGGGCGCAGAAGCACATGCCCGGAGAGCACGTTTCGCTGGGGCGCGAAAACCTGCTGCTGTTCTACAGCGCGGGCACCAAGACCTGGCATTCCGCCGACGCTCTCGACGTCGACCACGTCAAGCCGTGGAAGGCGCACCTGACCGGCCTGGGCGTCAATAACTACGCCGACGCTCATCGCGCTTACAACGACGTCGGCAACTTGCGCCTGTTGCCCTCCGTATACAACCGGGCGCGCGACAGCGCCGACCGGATACTGTTGCATGGCCCCGACTCCAGCCAATGGAAAGCCTGGACCAAAGAACGCTGCGGCTTCGACCCTTCCGCCGAGCCGCCGAAATTCGATCCCGAGCGCGACATCGCCCGGCGTACCGGCGCCACCCTGGGCCAGGCCTGGTCGCCCGAGGACGGACGCAAAGGCCTGGCTTTCGATGCCGGCGTGCGCGGCAAATGGTTCGAGCAACAGCTCAAGGAGAGCTACGTCGGCACGGTGGTGGCGACCAGCCCGGTCGACGGCTCCAAGCAGAACGTGCCGCTGTTCCGCTGCGCCGCCACCCAGCAACTGGTCACGCGCGACGCACTCGACATCGATCACCGCATCCCGTTCGAGACTGTGGCCAAGGAGATGGCGAAGCACGCCGGCCCCGGCGGCCTGAGCAAGGCCGATGCGCTCGACGCCTACAACGACACCTCGAACCTGCGCCTGGTCGGCCGCGGCGCCAACAGCTCGCACGAATGGGAACTCAACGTCTCCGGCGAATACCGCGACGAGGAGGTGCCGGAAATCCATGGCGAGTTCGACGGTTTCATGGTCGGCAAGAACACCGGCGTCAGTGGGGTGAGTTCGCTGATCCGCGCGCATTTCGACACCACGCCGAAGGCCTCGTCGAGTTCGGCGATGGACACGCGCGAAGAAGGCCCGGTGCATCAGCCGGGCATACGCCGCAAGGGCGACGGCGCGAGCGTATCGATGCCGCAGGCCAGCGCCGCGCTCAAGGGTTTCGGCGGCGGTTCGCAGAGTTCGAGCGCCTCGCCGATGGACCAGTCGGATTCGCCGGCGGCGAGCGTGCCGGCCAAGAACAGCGGCGGTTCCGCGTTCTCTCCCTCACAAGCCTCGGGCTTGGGCGGCTCGAACCCGAGTGTGCACGGCATGCCGGCTCCATCGCCGTCGGCATTGGGCAGTCCCGCTCTGGCCAGCCAGGGTTTCGGCCGCACGGGTTTTGGCAGCACGGGCTTCGGCGCCTCGCCGTTCGGTTCGCCGAGCGCGCCGTTCTCGGCGTTCGCCACGCCGTCGCTGCCGGTCGCGAAGGTGCCTCTGATCAACGAGTCGGCGAGCCCGCACAACGCGGTGTTTCGCGACACGGTGGCGAAGCTGGGGGACCTGGTCGCGAAATCGGGCGGGGGGCTGTCGTCGCAGCAGCAACACAATGCCGCCGGGGCCCTGATGTGCGCCGCCCGCGACAATCAGCTGCCGGGTATCGACTACATCGCCCGCAGCGACAACGGCGCGAAGTTGTTCGCCGTGTCCGGTTCGCCGCATTCGCCGTTCCAGCGCTGGGCGGAAGTGCCGACCCAGCAGGCGATCGCGCAATCCATCGAACAAAGCAGCGAAGCTTTGAGCAAGCCGACCCCGGTGGCCTCGCTGTCGAGCCACGGCCCGATGCAGAACTCCGGCATGACCAAGTAGGCGCGGTGCCGGCAGGCGTGCAGCCGCACTGACCCGGCCGCAGCGTGGCGGGTCGCCGCCGCCCGGAGGCGCCGGCGACCCGCGCATTTCAGTTGGTGGGCAGGTAGGACGGGGCGTTCGAGGGCTGCATCAGCGACAGCGGCGGGGTGCCCTGGAAGATGATCTTCGACGAGCACTTCATGAACAAAGTGTCCGGGACGACATACAGATAGCCCTTGCAGATGGCCTTCTCGATCAGGTCGGGCTTGGTCAGCACCTCGAACTTGTCCTTCAGCACGTCGATGTATTGCTCGACCGTGCGCGAAGAGATCGACAGCAGCTCGGCGATGCGCTTGGAGGTGCCGCCGCGCAGCAGGAAGAACAACACCTCGTACTCGCGGCGGGTCATGTCGATGTCGGCGTCCGAATCGGCATGGGCTTGTCCCGATTGCGGCAGGTTGCTGATCGAGGCCTGGTGCGGCCCGAGGTTGCCGAAATAGGAGCCGAGCGCGCCGGCGTTGATCGCGGTGATGTCGGTGCCGTGGAACAGCACACCGCGGATGTTGGTCTCCTGGTCGAAGAACGGCTTCTTGACGATCAGGAACGCCCTCCATTTCGCGCACTTGAAGCGGTGCACGTTCAAGGTGGTGATGGAGATCTGCCGCTCCATCACGTACTTGTCCTGTTCGCGAAAGGTTTTGCCGTGCGAAGCGACTTCGCAGGGCAGGTCGAAATCCGAAAGCCCGTCCACGTCCTCGTCGGGTTCCAGGCCGACCAGCGCCTTGAACTCGGTGTTGGCGTAGAGGAATTTCGAATCCTGGTCCTTGCAGGCGCAAGGTCCGGGCATTTGCTCGATCATGGAAGAAAGCGCCGAACTGATTGCGATTGCCATGGGGAGACATCCTTGTTGAAGGGCAGCAATTCCGAATCTTTCCGGAACGAGTAGGTTGGACTTCCTCGATAACGCGGTTCGCAGGGATCCACGCAGCAAGGGAGACCCTTGTTGCCTGGATTGGGCCGTTCGCAGCCTCGGTCCGCCGTAACGCAGCGGGGCCGAGGCAGGTCACTGCTGGGCGACTTCGGCGTATGTCCTGTGGTCCGTCCTGCCGTCGACGCGTCGGTACCGCCAGCCGCTACGCTCCCTGCCGATCACCATCCGCGCGCCCACTGGTTTTTATGGGTCGAGTGATGGGCGCGGCCTGCCCGCAATGCGGGACCGGCGTGATCCAGGTTGAGTTCCCGCTGGTTCGTGCAATCTGCCGAGGGCCGTTCCTTGCGAGCCGCTGCAAGGATCCGACCGTGTCCGCGAGTCTTGGTTCAATCGAACATCGCGCGACAGGCTTGCACGTCTTGAGCCGGACTTCAGGCTGACTATTGCGCATCTTCCGAGGGTGTGGCTGCTTCGGAATCGTGCCGACCTATTTAAACGTGATGCATGGATTTATTGTGTGATAAGCATTGGGAATCGTGCAGCGCAAGCCGAGTATCAATCTATTTCGTTACCGGTCTGTGATCGCAATGACGCTTTCAGAATCGAATGAACGATCGTGTGAAGACGATAAATATCCCTTGAAACAAGGGAAATTGCGTCGCGTCGAGAAATCTCGACAGCAATCGGATTCGCTTGGCTAGTGACAAATGACACAAAGTCGAAGAGCGTGAACTCGATCGGTTTCGACGAACGAATTTCATCGTCTGCATCGATAGTTTTGTGGGGAGTTTGAAAGCCGGTTGCCGACGGCGCCAATCGATTCAGCATATTCATCGGCTTCGCCATCGTCATCGCGTTGGGGTTCGCGATTGCGCTCGTTCGCGCATGACATCGGTGGCATCGGCGGAGACAAGCCGTTCTGCGCGCAGGCGGGCGACCGCGTCGCGCGTGTGGGGCCGCGTGTCGCGCGTGCTGTCGTGCCTATGCGCGAGTCGCTACGAGGCGCATCAGGTCGCCGCAGCTGATGCTTGTGCGGCATCAGCGCATGAGGAATAACTTGGTAAAAAGTAAATCGGAAAAGAATAACTCTTCATAACGAAGCCGGCCCCATCGCGAACGATGGGGCCGGCCTTGGATCGAACGATGGCTACGCGAATGCCGCGCGGCATTCGCAGCCGCGTCAGGCGACCATCGACGAGGGATCGCTGTGCAGGATGAAGCCCTCGTAGTCGGCGTCGGCCACTTCGCGCAGCTTGGCGCGATAGCCGGCGAGGCCGCCGAAGTAGAACAGCACGCGGCTGCTCCGACCGTCGATGTTCTCGCCGAAGATCCACGACTTGACCTTCGGGAACAACGTGTAGGCGGCGATCTCCTTGCAGGTCGCGGTCCAGGCCTCCTCGGCCTCGCGGGTGGTCTCGATGACCGGCGTGGACTCGCCTTCGGCCCAACCGATCAGCTCGCCGATCCACTCGACCTGGCTTTCGATGCTAGGCGGCAGGTTGCTGAAGGCGCTGTTCGGGCCGAGCACCATGAACATGTTCGGGAAGCCGGCGGTGGCGACGCCCAGGTAGCTGCTCGGCGCGTCCTTCCAGTGGTGCTGCAGGGTTTCGCCGCCGCGGCCGCGGATTTCCATCTGGTTGTAGCTGCCTTCGACCGTCTCGAAGCCGGTCGCGAACACCAGCAGGTCCAGTTTGTGCTCGACGCCGTCCTCGGTCAGCACGCCGTTCGCGGTGAGTTCCTTGATCGGGTTCTCCGGCAGGCTGACCAGGCTCACGTTCGGCAGGTTGTAGGTCTCGTAATAGTCGTTGGTGCAGACCGGGCGCTTGGCGTAGAGGTCGGTCGGACACAGCTTGCGGGCGGTCTCCGGGTCCTTGACGATCTGGCGGATCTTGGCGCGGATAAAGTCCGAGGCGGCCTGGTTGGCGGCCGGGTCGACGGCGATGTCGGAGAAGGTGCCGAACATGAAGCGGAAGCCGTTGCCGATCTCCCAATGATGCTCGAACACCTTCTGGCGTTCTTCTTCCGACACGCTCATGGCCGAGACGCCGCTTTCCTCGAAGCCGCAGGCGATGCGCGAGTTGCGGATGCCGTCCCAGATCTGCTCGAAGTTGTTCTTGTACTCGGCGACATAGGCCTCGCTGACCTGGCGGCTGCCGGCGGGCACGCAGAACTGCGCCGAACGCTGGAACACGGTCAGGTGCCGGGCGAGCTTGGAGGCGGCGCAGATGAACTGCACGCCGGTCGAGCCGGTGCCGATCACGCCGACGCGCTTGCCTTCCAGCGACAGATCCGCCGGCCACGCGCCGGTGTGCACGATCTGGCCCTGGAACTTGTCGCGCCCGGGGATCTGCGGGATCACGATCTTGGACAGCACGCCGACCGCGTTGACCAGGTAACGGGCCGTGAACAGTTCGCCGGTGCTGGTGGTCAGGGTCCATATATGGTGGATCTCGTCGAACACGGCGCTGTCGATGCCGGTCTTCAACTGGATGTCCTTGGCCAGGCCATGGCGATCGACCACCGCCTGCAGGTAGCCGAGCATTTCGGGCTGGTCGACATAGCGGTTGCGCCAGTCCCAGCCTTCCGAGGTTTCCTTGTCGAAGGAATAACGGTAGACGAAGCTTTCGGTGTCGGCGCGCGCGCCCGGGTACTTGTTCCAGTACCAGGTGCCGCCGACGCCGCTCGCCTTGTCGAAGGCGCGGACCTTGAGGCCTAGCTCGTTGCGCAGCTTATGCAGCATGTAAATGCCTGCGAAGCCGGTGCCGATTACGATCGCATCGAAGTGGGTCTTGTCATTGTCGATCACGGATTGACTCCTTGGTGCTCCTCAGCGTCCCCGATCACTCGGAAGGCCTGGCGTTGGAGTAGTTTCGGGAAACCACGTTTTCACCGCACGTGCGAGCGATCGACGATGCTGCGGTAAGAGCTCGTAATCGCGGCAAGCGCGGCGGTTTTTTCCGGGTCGGGGCGGGTGGCGATGGCGCGTTCGGCGGTATCGCGGTCGCGATTGGCCTGGACGATCGCGGTGGTCGGCGGGCGCCGGACCGCTTCGTAGCGCTGCAACGCCTCGACCGTGTCGCTGTTGTCGCCGAGTTCGTTGGCCAGGCTGACCGCATCGAGGATGGCCTGCGAAGCGCCGTTCGCGCCGACCGGGTACATCAGATGGGCGGCGTCGCCGAGCAGGGTCGCCCGGCCGATGCCCCAGCGCGGCAGCGGGTCGCGATCGACCATCGGGTACTCGAGGATCTGGGTGCTGCGCGAAAGCAGATCGGGCACATCGAGCCAACCGAACTTCCAGTCGGCGAAGTAGGGCAATACGTCCTTGAGCTGGCCCGAGCAGTCCCAGCTCGCCTCGCGGGTGAGGTCCTGGGCGACGTCGGGCACCATGCAGACCCAGTTGATCAATGCACGGCCGTGCTGGGCATGGCGCGCCGAGCAGGGGTAGGCGATCAGGCGGGTGGAGCGGTCGTCGTTGGCGACGATCATGCTGCGGCCGTCGAGAAATTCGTCGACTTCGGTCAGGCCGCGCCACATCTGGATCCTGGCGGGCAGCAACTCGCAGCGGTCGGGATGCAGACGGGCGCGCACGGCCGAGTGCAGACCGTCGGCGCCGACCAGGGCGGTGGCCTCGAAGGAAACCGTCGAGCCGCCATTGCCGCGTTCCTGGGCGTGGACGCGGATGCCGGTGCGGGTGTGTTCGAAGTCCTGCACACGCAGGCCGGTGCGGACGGTGTCGGCGCCGAGCCGTTCGCGCACGGCCGCGAGCAGCAGCATCTGCAGCTCGCCTCTGTGGATAGCGTATTGCGGATGCGGATCGCCGGCGGCCAGGCCGCGCGGTTCGGTCCACAGCGTGGTGCCGGCGTGGTCGAGATAACGCAGCTCGCGGGTGGCAATGCCGGTCGCGGCGATCGCCTCGCCGAGGCCGAGCGCGAACAACTGGGCGATGGCGGCGGGCTGGACATTGATGCCGACGCCGAGCGGGCGTATCTCGTTGGCGCTCTCGAGCACCACGACTCGTTCGATGCCCTGCGCGTGCAAGGCCAGCGCGGTCGTCAGGCCGCCGATCCCTGCGCCGGCGATCACGATGTCGGTTTGCGTAGCGGTGGTCATAACGGCGGAAGCTCCTCGACCTTGTGTAGTCGGACTGCCGGTTCCAGCAGCCGCTCGATCGAGGACGCCCGAGGCTCATGCAACGGTGTCGGCGAGGGCGAGCGAGTGCTGGACTGCAGACCTACCGAGCAGAGGGGCCGGGCCGCCCGCGAGAGCGTCCCGACCCCTCATCACCTTCAACCCGTCGGCGGCGGTACCGGGCTCACGACAGCGGGTCGCGCGCCGGGCCGCCGCGATGGGCGGCGCACATCAACGATGGACCGAAGCCACCGAGTAGACGTGCGGGGTAGCGCGCGCGAGTTCGGCGCTGCGCTTGCCGTAGTCCTGCGCGGCGGGGTCTTCGCGGGTGGCCTTGATGTCTTCGGCGCTGCGCCACTGGGCGTAGTTGACGACGCGGCTGCCGTCCTTGCTGGCGAGGATGCTCACCGAGATGAAGCCGGGGCGATGGCGGATCACCTTGTCGGCGCCTTCGTTGAGAAGGTTGACCAGCTCCTGCTGCTTGGAGGGCTCGACGTCGAAAACGTTGATGAAGGTCACCGTGTCGTCGGCGCGGATTACCTGTTCGTTCTTGGCCATGATGTGATTCTCGTCTTTAATCTGGCGTGGACTACGCCAGTCGGTGGGGTCACGGCAAACTCGCCAGGGAGCCATGCCGTGCATCTCGAAGACCCTGTGTCCGTTTGCCGCGAGTGAAACTCGCAGTCGGGCTTCGATCGATAAAGTAATGAGAGCCCATCACCGGCACATCTGTATTTTCTACGGATAGAGAATGTCGACGCGGAGATTTTGGCGGCCGGGCGAAGATGACATTCGCTGTGAAATGCGACATCGGGGTGAATGCGCCGAATCTTAGGGGTTCGCCGATTGCCGGAAAATCACTTGAAAACAGCGGTATTGGTTAGGTTAGTGGGTGCGCTGAAATTGTGCGGTAATCGATGCAAGTGTTATCTGTCATATAAACAATCAGTATGTCGTCATGACTTGCAGCGCCGCAGAAATCGGCGTTAGAACAAGCCGCTGATGAAGAGGTGATGCGACGATGACGCATCGATGACGGTCGCCGTCCGAGGCGGTGATCGGCCGTTGGCAGGAGCGGCGTCCGACTGGATTTCCTTCGGTCACAAGCTGCGACCGCGTTGCCTGACATTCGCGTCGCGACTCCCTGTAGCCAAGGGTAGGAGCGACGCGAGTCGCGACCGCGCCGTTTCAATTTCGCGCCGCATCTCGCCGCAACCTGTGTAGGAGCGGCGTGAGCCGCGACCCTGCTGCTTGCCGTGGCGGTTTGTCTTGCCGCAGAGCGGTGAAGCAACATCAAGGTCTAAAGCTTCCGTCCGCTGACGCGGCCGGGTTACTTTCTCTTGCTAAGCCCAAAAGTCCGTCTGGATTCCCTTCGGTCAAAGCTAACCAAAGAAAAGGGCTCTCCTTGCAAGGGCACAGGCCACGAGTGCGATGCTGTCGCCGGGATTTTTCGATAGGACATCCTTGTCCTATCGAAAAACGGCGCACGTCCTGTGCGCCGCCCTCCGGGTCTCCACTTGACCCGCAAAGCGGCAAAGCAGATCAAAATCTCGGCAACGGCAACGGCAACGGCAACGGCAACGGCAACGGCAACGATTGGTGGCTTCCGGTCTGCTCTTGGGTAGGAGCGGCGCGAGCCGCGACCACGCAGCTTCGACCACCCGCGCCGGCAACCGCAGATTCGCGGTCGCGGCTTGTGACCGAAGGAAACCCAGTCGGACGCCGCTCCTACCCGGCGACAGCACGCCGCTGCGATCGGCGACATAGGCATTTCTGCCTCAGCGCGTCTCGTGGTCGCGGCTCACGCCGCTCCTACAGGGGATGGCCTCACCGCACCCATGCCCTTTTCTATGGCTCTGGCTTGGCGTCGCCGAGCGCTCGCGAAGGCAGTAGAAGACCCGGAGGGCGGCCCGCATGGATGCGGGCCGTTTTTCATCGGGACAGGGATGTCCCGTATGAAAAATCCCCGC
>NZ_JBQEOE010000005.1:57995-64470 GCF_052045105.1 Lysobacter sp. 22409
TTGACCGAAGGGAATCCAGACGGACTTTTGTTGCTTATGACAAAAGAAAGTAACCCGCCGCTTTAGTGGCGGAAGCTCTTGGCGTTTGATCTGGATGTGGATCTGGATCTTGCTTGAACGAAACCTTGCAAGCCCGTCGCAGCGCGATCGCTATGCAGACAGAGCGTTGCGCACGGCGGTCCAAACACGCGGCACTAAGTCGTCAAGATGCGATTAGGTAGCAACTGTAACGACATGCAGCCGGCCGCATCGGCGGCCGGCTGCATGCGAGTAATCCGGCGCATGGCCGGACGATGCGATCAGATCGGACGCGCTTCGACGATGCTCAGGCCGGATGCGGTCGGCAGGACGCGCTCCAAGGCGAAGCCCGACGCGGCGAACAGCGTCTTGAACTCGTCGGCGGTGCGTTCCTGGGCGCCGAGCAGGACCAGCATGTGCAGGTCGAGCCACTTGCCGAAGAAGGGTTCCTCGCCTTCGGGCAGCACCAGCTCGACGATCAGCAGCTTGCCGTGCGCCGGCATCGCGCGCCGGCAATTTCGCAGGATCTCGATGCTGCGCTCGTCGTCCCAATCGTGCAGCAGCAGCGACAGGATGTAGACGTCGCCGTCCGCGGGCACTTCGACGAAGAAGTCGCCGCCGACCGTGCCGCAGCGATCGCCGACGCCGGCTTCGGCCAGGCGCTTGCCGGCGGCTTCGGCCACGTGCGGTTGATCGAACAGGATGCCGCGGGCCTCGGGCTGGCTGCGCAGGATCGCCGACAGCAGCGGGCCGTAGCCGGCGCCGATGTCGATGACGGTCTTGAACGGCGAGAAGTCGTAAGCGTCGACGACGGCGTGAGCGACCTGCTTGGTGTAGCCGGCCTGGGCTTCGTTGAAAACGCGGTCGGCCTCCGGATGCTTGGCCAGATAGCCGAAGTAGCTGGTGCCGAACTCCTTTTCGAACGCGGTCTCGCCGGTCTGCACGTTGTGCAGCACGTCGGCCCAGGCGCGGTACTGCTCCTCGCCGTGCATGATCGCCTGCGGGCGCATCGAGTCCGGGGTGCCGCTGCGCAGCAACGCGGCCAGCGGAGTGATGCCGAAGATGCCCGGCTGGGTTTCGGTGAACACGCCGATGCTGGCGATGGTGCGCAGCACGCGCTTGAGCAGCGGCGCCTTGGCGCCGGTCTTCGCCGCCAGCTCTTCGATGGACTTCGGCGCATCGGCGACCAGGTCGGCGATGCCGAGCTTGGCGGCGACGTAGAGCGATTGAGTCACCCAATAGCCGGTGATCATCTGCAGCAGGATCGACGACAAGGGTACGGCGCCGGCACGGTTATTCTCAGTCATATGCACTCCTGGAGTGGTTATGCGCAAACAAGCGCGGATGGCACTGGCGAAGGGCGAATCGCCCAACCGGGATGGGATAGTCGATGCGACGCGCGGAACCGCTCAGCCGTTGATTGAAACGCCGCAACAAGTCCGATGTATGACCGCCCCCCTGCGAACATCGGATTCGTTTATGAGACTTTGCGGACGCTATCAAGGCGCGGTCCGGACAACGTCGGTGCGTTGATCAAAATAAAAAAACGATAACGCTCACACTAAATCGGAAACTGCGATGAAGTGCCGTACATACCGCGCGATGAGTCTGCCCGGCGGCTGCAAATCTACATCGATCGCATCGATGTCGGTTACGTACTTTCTACGGTTAAACCCTCATTTTCCATCTGATAATTTGCCTTCACTGCTGGAAGTCGCGAGCTGTATTCGAGCGAGGAAAGACGCGGTTCGAGCAGCGGGGTTTGTGGCATTCCCATCGACACGGATGGGGCGACGGATTCGGCGCGCACTCGATATACGGCGCGTCGCAATCGGCGCCATGGCGTGCAGCGCCAGATACAGAAGCTCGCATGCAGGGATCGACGCGAACTGATCGCGTGCCGGCACTCAAACCTAGTGGGGAGATGAATCCATGTTTCGACCGTTGAGCGTAGTCAGAAACGAGGACGATTGGTCGCCGCAGACCTGGCAACAGCGTCCGGCGCAGCAGCAACCCCAGTACGCGGCGGATGGGGAACTGACCAAGGCGACCGACCGGCTGGCGCGATTGCCGCCGCTGGTGACCTCGCTGGAAGTGCTGAAGTTGAAGAGGGCGCTGGCCGAAGCGCAGGAAGGGCGCCGCTTCCTGCTGCACGGGGGCGATTGCGCCGAGAGCTTCGTCGACTGCACCAGCGAGATCATCGCCAACCGCCTCAAGGTGCTGTTGCAGATGAGCATCGTCCTGGCGCACGGCCTGAAGCAGCCGGTGATCCGGGTCGGCCGTTTCGCCGGTCAATATGCCAAGCCGCGATCCAGCGACGAGGAAACGCGCGACGGCGTGTCGCTGCCGAGCTTCCGCGGCGACATCGTCAACGGCGCCGATTTCGACGAAGCCTCGCGCCGCCCCGACCCGAACCGCATGTTCGAGGCCTACGCCCACTCGGCGCTGACCTTGAATTTCACCCGCGCCATGGTCGATGGCGGCTTCGGCGACATCCATCATCCGGAGTACTGGAAACTCGATTGGGTCGAGCACTCGCCGCGTGCCATCGAATACAAGCGCGTGGTCGAGGAAATCGCCGACTCGCTGCGTTTCATGAAAACCGTCGGCGGGCAGTTCGTCGACAGCCGCATGCATACCGGCTTCTACACTTCGCACGAAGCCCTGCTGCTGCCCTACGAGGCCGCCTTGACCCGGCGCGTGCCGCAACGCGGCGGTTGGTTCAATCTGTCGACGCATTTGCCCTGGATCGGCATGCGCACCGCCGCGCTGGACGGCGCCCACGTCGAGCTGTTCCGCGGCATCGGCAACCCGATCGCGGTGAAAGTCGGCCCGACCACCAAGCCCGACGAGTTGCTGCGCCTGATCGACGTGCTCAATCCCTACGAAGAACCGGGTCGTTTGACCCTGATCACGCGCATGGGCAAGAGCCGCATCGCCGATGCCTTGCCGGGCCTGCTCAAGGCGGTGCGGCAGGCCGGTCGCCGGGTGCTGTGGGTCGCCGATCCGATGCACGGCAACACCGAGAGTGTGGGCAACGGCTACAAGACCCGCCGTTTCGACAATATCCGCGGCGAGCTGGACTTGGCCTTCGATATCCACGCCGCCGAAGGCACGCGTCTGGGCGGTGTGCATCTGGAGCTGACCGGCGAGGACGTGACCGAATGCCTGGGCGGCGCACGCGACCTGGCCGAGGCCGACCTTAGCCGCGCCTACAAGACAGCGGTCGATCCACGCCTGAACTACGAACAGTCCCTGGAGCTGTCGATGCTGATCGTCTCCGCCAGCCGCGCCACGCCGTCGGCGCGGCCGATCGCGCCGCGCTTGCAGGCGATGGGCGGTTCGCTGTGAGCGCGAGGGGCGGTCGCGTCCGCGCGACCGCCCCTCGCAGCAGCTAGCACGCGCTGCCCAACCCGAACGCCGCGAACGACCGCCGTGTCTTCGCGTACCGCGCCTGCGCGCCGTCGGCGGCGGCTGCGCGCGGGCTACGAATCCCAAGCTGCGGCAGCGCTCGCTCCGCCGCGGCAACCGCCACGAAGGGTGTTACGCCCGAGACGATGGAAGCAACCATGACCGGTATTCCCAAGATCCAGCCTTATGCGATGCCGACCTCCGCCCAGCTTCCCGCCAACATCGCGAGCTGGAAGATCGATCCCGATCGCGCGGTGCTGCTGGTGCACGACATGCAACGTTATTTCCTGCGTCCGATCCCGTCCGAAGGGCTGGGCTCGGTGCTGGTCAAGAATGCCGCTTCGATCCGCAGGCGCTGCCAGGCGCTCGGCATTCCGGTGGCCTATACCGCGCAGCCGGGCGGCATGACCGCCGAAGAGCGCGGACTGCTCAAGGACTTCTGGGGCAGCGGCATGCAAGTCGACCCGGTCGACCGCAACGTGGTGGACGAGCTCAGCCCGATCGAGGGCGACTGGTCGCTGACCAAGTGGCGCTACAGCGCGTTCTGGAAGTCGGACCTGCTCAAGCGCATGCGCGAAGCCGGCCGCGACCAACTGATCATCTGCGGCGTCTACGCCCACATCGGCGTGCTGATGACCGCGGTCGAAGCCTTTTCCAACGATATCGAAACCTTCGTGGTCGGCGACGCCGTCGCCGATTTCTCCCTGGAACGTCACCTGATGGCGCTCGAGTACGCCGCGCGCTGCTGCGCCGTCGTGGTGACCTCGGAACAGGTGGCCGCATGACTACCCCATTGCTGCGCGACATCGTCGCGGGTAATACCGGCAAAGCCGCGTTCGCGCTGCTGTTCCGTCCGCAGTCGGACGTCCAGGACATGCTGGACGTGTTCGCCGGCGAGATGGGCCAGTTCGATACGCTCGAATCGATTCCGCTGGCCGACGCGGGAACCGTCGGCGAGGAAGTGTTGGTACTGATTCCCTACGGACAATTGCGCGAGCGCGGTTTCGCGTCCGTCGACGATGGCCAGCGTCTGCAAGTCATGACGATCCATCAGCGTGAGCGCGTTTCCGTCGAAGAAGCCCTGAAGACCATCGCCGCCGCCCCGATCGAGCTGGCCGGCGGCGAGTTCGACATTGACGACGAGGCCTACGCCGACAAGGTGCGGCGGATCGTCGCCGACGAGATCGGCCGCGGCGAGGGCTCCAACTTTGTGCTCAAACGGACCTTCATCGCCGACATCAGCGGCTATTCGCTGCGCGTCGCGCTGGCTGCGTTCCGCCGCCTGGTGCAGGAGGAAGTCGGCGCCTACTGGACCTTCATCGTCCACACCGGCGAGCGCACCTTCATCGGCGCCAGCCCGGAGCGCCAGGTCAGCCTGCGCGACGGCGTGGCGACGATGAACCCGATCAGCGGCACCTACCGCTATCCGCCATCGGGGCCGTCGTTGTCGGGGGTGATGGGTTTCCTCGCCGATGCCAAGGAGAAAGACGAGCTGTACATGGTGGTCGACGAGGAGCTGAAGATGATGGCCCACTTCTGCCCGCAAGGCGGCAAGGTGGTCGGGCCTTATCTGAAGGAAATGTCGCGGCTCGCCCACACCGAGTATTTCATCGAAGGGCGTACGACCAGCGACCCGCGCACGATTCTGCGCCACACCTTGCTCGCGCCGACCGTCACCGGCAGCCCGATCGAGAACGCCTGCCGGATCATCGCCCGTCACGAGCCGGAAGGCCGCGGTTACTACGGCGGCGTGGCCGCGCTGATCGGTCGCGACGCGAACGGCCAGGCGATGATGGACTCGGCGATCCTGATCCGCACCGCCGACATCGATGCCGGCGGGCGCATGCGCATCGGCGTCGGCGCGACCATCGTGCGCCATTCCGACCCGGCTTCGGAGGCCGCGGAAACCCGCGCCAAGGCCAAGGCCTTGCTGGCCGCGCTCGGCCACGGCCGCAAGTCCAGCTTCGGGCTCGACCCGGACGTGCAGGCGGCGCTGAAGCAGCGCAACGGCGGCATCGCCGATTTCTGGCTGTCCGATGCCGACGACCGCATTCGCATCGACCCGGCGTTGAGCGGGCGCAAGGTGTTGATGGTCGACGCCGAGGACGCGTTCACCGCGATGCTGGCGCAACAGCTCAAGTCGATCGGCCTGGACGTCACCATGTGCCGCTTCGACGAACCGGCGCTGTTCAAGGGCGACTGGGACCTGGCGGTGATGGGCCCCGGCCCGGGCGACCCGCGCAATATGGACGACCCGCGCATCGCCAGCATCCGCCGCGCGATGAGCCACCTGCTCGCCGAGAAGAAATCGTTCCTGGCGGTGTGTCTGAGCCACCAGATCCTGTGCCTGGAACTGGGTCTGGAGCTGATCCAGCGCGCCTCGCCGAACCAGGGCGTGCAGCGCGAGATCGATTTCTTCGGCAGCCCCGAATTGGTGGGCTTCTACAACACCTATGTCGCCAAGTGCGACAGCAGCCAGTTCGCCCGCGGCGACCACAGCCTGATCGAGGTCAGCCGCGATGCCGAGTCGAACGAAGTGCACGCATTGCGCGGCGCCAGCTTCGCCTCGATCCAGTTCCATGCCGAGTCCCTGCTGACCCACCGCGGCGTGGACATCATCGCTTCGAGCGTAAAGAGAGTGTTGACCACATGAAAACGACGATCAGTTGGTGGAACCTGGACAAATCGAGCCAGACCATAGAGTCGATGCGCGACTATCTGAGGGAGGAGGGCGTTGCGCCCTGGGAAGACGTGCGCGGCATGCATTCCAAGTTCTGGATCTCCGACCCGGCCAACAACCTGTGGGGCGCGGTGGTGGTGTGGGAGTCGAGCGACGCGATGAGCCAGCCGCTGCCGCCGAACCGCGCGACCGAGCTGATCGGCTATCCGCCGAGCATGCGCACGACCTTCGACATGGAGGTGTTGATCGAGAACGGCCGCGCCGGCCCCTGGCTGGTCGGCGACGCGCTGGAGGAAGAGCACGCCTGAAACATCGCTTCAAAGCGCATGGCCGGGCGTTCGGCCACCGGCGCAGCCGGGCAGCGCG
>NZ_JBQEOE010000005.1:64545-142460 GCF_052045105.1 Lysobacter sp. 22409
CGCCGGCAACAAAACGAGCAATCGCCGCGCCTGGCGTTCGGCGCGGGCATCGACGGCCATCGGCAGAGCGATCAGCGATGCGGACCCCGATGCGAACACGCAAGCCCCCATTCAACGGACGAACCGACATGAGTCAACTCAACCACACACAAGCCGAGGCGATGGAGATTTCCATCTTCGACGTTCCACCCGAGCTACCGATCCCGCTGCTGCGCGAATGGTTCAACCAGGCCATCGACAATCGTGTGCGCGATCCCGGCACCTTGGCCCTGGCGACCACCGGCATCGACGGCCGCGCCTCCAACCGCATGGTCCATCTGCTCGAGATCACCGGCGATTCGCTGGTGTTCACCACCCATGCGAAAAGCCAGAAAGGCCGCGAAATCGCCTTCAACGGCTGGGCCTCGGGCGTGTTGTATTGGCGCGAGACCAAGCAGCAGATCGTGTTGTCAGGCCCGATCGGGCCGCTGTCGGGCGCGGAGTCGGACCTGCTGTGGACCAAGCGGCCGCCCGAGGCCAATTCCATGTCGACCGTGTCGCGCCAGAGCGCCTTGCTGGAAGACGAGAAGGCGCTGCGTCTGCAGGCCCAGCGCCTGACCCGCTCGGCGATTCCGCTGGTGCGGCCGGAGGGCTGGCACGGCTATGCCCTGCGTCCGACCATCGTCGAGTTCTGGCAGGCCTCCGACGACCGGCTGCACAGCCGTTTGCGCTACGACGCCGCGCCGTCGGGCTGGACCCATCGCAGGCTTCAACCATAAGGATGTGCTGATCATGACGGCAGGCAAGTATGTAGTGGCCGATGTATTCACCGACCGGCCGCTGGAAGGCAACCCGGTCGCGGTGTTCACCAACGCGTTCGGCCTGGAAGCGGCGGACATGCAACGCATCGCGCGGGAGATGAATCTTTCCGAGACCACGTTCGTGTTCCCGCCCGGCGCCGACGGCGATTTCCACGTGCGCATCTTCACCCCGGTCAACGAGCTTCCGTTCGCCGGCCACCCGACGCTCGGTACCGCCATCGTGCTCGGCGAGCAATGCGATGCCGCCGGGTTCGGCCTGGAAACCGCGATGGGCACGGTGCCTTTCACCTTCCAGCGCAGCGACGACGGCAGCATCCTCACTGCGAGCATGCAGCAGCCGATTCCGGCCTGGGAACCGTACGAACTCGCCGATGTATTGCTCGAAGGCCTCGGCCTGGCCTCGTCGACCTTGCCGGTGGAGATCTACCGCAACGGGCCGCGCCATGTCTTCGTGGGTTTGCCGAGCATCCCGGCGCTGTCGGCGGTGAAACCCGACCTGCGCATCCTCGCCACCTTGCCCGACATGGCCGCGAACTGCTTCGCCGGCTCGGGCTCGCAATGGCGCATGCGCATGTTCTCGCCGGCTTACGGCGTGGCCGAGGACGCCGCGACCGGTTCGGCGGCGGGGCCGCTGGCCTTGCACCTGATCCGTCACGGCCAACTCGGTTTCGGCCAGCCGATCGAGATTTGCCAGGGCGTCGAGATGGGCCGCCGCTCGGTCATGCACGCGGTGGTCGAAGGTTCGCTGGCGCAGATCGGGCCGATCCGCGTCTCCGGCAGCGCGACCGTGGTCGCGCGCGGCGAACTTACGCGCTGGAAAGTCTGAGGCCCGGCGGCATCCGGCCGGCAAGCAGTTTGTACCGATCGACTCATGCCATACACAGAGGACGGCATCATGATTGAACATGCATTCAAGACTTCCGAGGCCAGCAGCGACGACGATCTGCGTCGCAGGCACCGGGCGGTGGTCGAGGACTATATGAGCCGCAAGGGCGAGACGCGACTGACCCGCTATCTGTTGTTCACGCCCGACGGCAGCGGCGGCCTGTGGACCAACGACACCGGCGAGCCCATCGTTTCGCGCGGCCACGAAGGCCTGAAGGCGCACGGCGCCTGGTCGCTGAAGTGCTTCCCGGATTGGGAATGGAAGAACGTGCAGATCTTCGAGACCCAGGACCCGAACCGTTTCTGGGTCGAGTGCGACGGCGAAGGGCAGATCCTGTTCCCCGGTTATCCGCCGGGCTACTACAGCAACCACTTCATCCATTCCTTCCTGCTGGAGAATGGAAAGATCAAGCAGAACCGCGAGTTCATGAACCCCTACCAGCAGATGCGCGCGCTCGGCATTCCGATTCCGGCGATCAAGCGCGAAGGCATTCCGGCTTGAGGTTGTTCGTTCCAGGGCGCCGTACGACGTAGCAACACCCAGCACCATGCAAGATCGCGGTCGCCGTGACCGGGTTGAAGAAGTGGGCAGACGCCCGCGTGAACGGCGGCAAGGGGAGAGCGGTTATACCGGGGGATTGCTTCGGCCGTTGCTGCGAGGAGCCAACCCCCCATCCCCCAATTTTCCAAATGGGGGGCGACGGCAGCATCGTGGCCTCCAGCGAACCGGCTCGCCCCTCTCCAACGGGAGGGGCGGCCCAGGGGTCCTTGCACTGTGCGAACAAGATTTGGAGGCACACGTTATTTCGCCCCCTTTGACAAAGGGGGCAGGCGCCCACGTATATCGAGGCCGGGATAGAGCAACTGCGCCGGGGGATTTGTTTTGGCCGTTGTCGGCGAAGGCTTTGGAGGTCAAGGCGACAGCGTTTCTAGCGCCGGTTCCGCCGCCAGCACTTGCGATTTAGGCTTCAACCACAGCAGGCCCGCACCGCGCATGCCGGTGCTGGCGGTCATGCTGTCGCGATGGTTGCGGCTGCAATCGGCGGCCACCACACCGTGCGGCATCAGGCTGTGCAATTCCATCTGGGTCACGCGGTCGCCGCTGCGCTGCGCTTTCGCGTGCAGCGCCGAGGCCAAGGCCGTCGCGCGTTGCTTATCGTCGCCGGCCAAGGCGGCGACGATGTCGAGCAAGTCCAGGCGGCTGGTCAACGGCCAGGCATCGGCGGGTATCTTGCTGCGTGCATCGGCGACTAGGCGACGGCTGGCGGCCCAATCGCCGCGTGCGGCGGCGTTCTCGGCCAGGCCGGTCTCGGCGCTGGCGACCAACCACTGGTATTGCGCCGTGCGCATCAAGGGCAGGGCGCGTTGGTAGAGGCGATCGGATTCGGCGAGCGCGCCGGTACGCGTCAACAGCGTGGCGATCTCGATCGCCGCTTCCGAGCCCTCGGGCGAATCGCCCAGCTTCGCCAGCTCGGTTTGCGCATGTCGCAGCAGTTCTGTCGCGGCTTGCTCGTCGCCACCGAGCCATTCGGTGCGGGCACGGCCGACCAGGGGCGAGACCTGGTTGGATTGCTGCTCGGAGGCGCCGCAGCGCAACCAGTCGCTGCGCGCGGCTTGCAGATCGCCCAGCGGCAGGCGGGCCTCGGCGCGCAGGCAAGCGATGCGGGCGCGCAATTCGCCGGCGCCGCCGTCCGGCAGCTTGGCCAGCTCGCGCTCGGCACCGTCCAGCACCGCGACGGCATAGGCGTAGCGGCCGTGGATCGAGCTCAGCGCCGCTTCGAAATGCGCCAGATCGACGACCCAGCGGCCCTGCAAGCCGGCCTTGCGCAACTGGCGCAAGCGCTCGGCGGCGCTGTCGAAGCGGGCGCCGACGATGTCCTCGACGAGCAGGGCCATCGCGAGCCGGTTGCCGATCAGCACGTCGCCGGAATCGTGGGTGACCATCAAGGCTTCTTCGAGCAGTTTGCGATAACCGGGCCAGTCGCCCGCCTTGTAGTGCTGGCCGGCGGCGCGCGCGAGGATATCGATCTCGAGACGGCGGTAGCCGCCTGCGCGGGCCTGCGCCAACAAGGTCTGCATGCGCGCGGCGGAGGCCGCGTCCGGCGCGGCGGTGGCTTCGGCGAGGAAGCGCGCGAACAGCGCCCGGGTGCGGTTGCCGGCCGCTTCCAATCGCTGGGCCGCCTGCTCGTACTGGCCGACGTCGGCGCGCTCCTTATATTGCATGGTGTCGGCCACCGCGATCATCAGCAGGGCGTTGCCGTGTTCCAGTTCCCAACCGGCGCCGGCCTCGCGGGTGATGCGCTCGGCGCTGCGCGCGTATTCGCGCATGCGCTCGGGATCGCCCATCAACTGGTGGATTTCGCTGATCTGCAGCAGACGGGCGATGCGCGTACCCATCGGCTTGCGTTCCCATTCGGGCGCCGACAGCATCTTCAAGGCCTGCTGCAGCTCGCCGGTTTGCGACAGCAAATGGGCGTATTGAAGGGCGTAGTTCGACTGCGCGGGATAACGCGCGACCAGTTTCGCGAACGCCTCGCGTGCCTGCTGATGGCGCCGCGGGTCCATCGCCAGGGCTTCGGCGCGCATCGATTCCTCGACTTCGGCCGGCACCGGCTTGGTCGACTCGATGGCGATCTGCATCTGCTCGATCGCCGCGGTGGCCTGGGCCAGGCGCGATTGCGCGCGCGCCAGCTGCATGCGCGCCAGGCCGAAGCGGGGGGCCTGGCGGACGACTTCGTTGGAGATCGCCGCCGCGGCGATCCAGTCGCGCCGATCGATGGCTTCGACCGCATCGGCGTAGCGGCGCGCGGCCGGCGCAGCCAGGTTCAGCGCCGGCCAGCCGTCGGCGCGGCCCGGGACGAGCTTGGCCATCACCTGCTGCGACAGCGTGTCGACCATCGCCGGCACCTGCGAGATCGGTCCGGTGACTTCAAGTCGCTGTTCCTGGCCTTCGTCGTGGAAGCGGGCCCTGATGAGTATTTGCGAGGCATCGCCGCTGGCCACGCCGGACGACAGAAAGATCACCTTCGGCGAGCTCGTCTCGCCATCGGCGGCGAGGTCGGCCTCGGTCAGCAGCGTCACTTCCGGCAGGCTGCCGAGTTTCCAACGCAACCATTCGCGCAACAGCTTCACCGGCCAGCGCGCGGCATTGGCGCGGTCTTCCACTTCGATCAGGGCCACCGTCAACGGGAGCGTGCCAGCCGACGAGGGGGGCGACTTGGAATCGCGCAACCACAGCAGCGAGCCGGCGATGGCGACGATGGCCAGTACCGCAGCGGCCCAGGCGAGCGGACGCGCCCAACGCTTCCAGCGCGGCACCGCCGACGTACTTCGGCGTACTGCCGGTTCCGACGTGGGTTCAGGTTCGAGCGCGGCGGCCGTCGCCGGTGCGCTCGGTTCCTCGGCCAGTCGCGCTTCGAGGGCCCCGGCCGATTCGACGGTGTCGCCGGTATCGGCCGACGCTGCGACAGCCGGTGCAGGTTCGGCCGGCGCCGGCAGTTCGGCGAACCATTCGACCGGTTCGGGAGGTTCGAATACGTAACCGCCCTTGGCCACCGTGCGGATCCAGGCCTTGCGCGGTTCGCCGAGCGCCTTGCGCAGCAGCCACATGTTCTGCGAGAGGTTGGCGTCTTCGACCACCAGGCCCGGCCACAGGCGTGCGAACAGCTCGGCGCGGCCATGCAGGGTGTGCGGCTCGGCCATCAGCAGCACCAGCAAGTCGAACAGACGCTGCGGCAGCTCGACCTCGACGCTGCCGCAACAGACCCGGCGGTAGCGCAGGTCGATCACGAGGTCGCCGGTTCGCAGATAGCGCGAATCGGGGGGCCAGGGCGGCGTGCGCGTGTCTGTCATCGGTAGCCTCAGCCGCTTTACGAAGTCGATGCTGGCGGTCGATCGCCAGGCCGCAACATCCTGCCGCATGCCTATCGCTGGGGGCAGGCGTCTCCGCGAGGGAGCGCCGCCCTATTAATGTGACAGTACTACCGTTTCAGAGCACAAATGAGAAAAAAGTGATCTCTCGTCAGAGGTCAAAGGGCATCTGAGCGCACTACACCTGGGACACCGGTCTCGCAGCGTCCGCCACCGACGAAGACCGGATTCAGCGAGTCCGTCCCAGGACTCGATATTCCGATAGCTCAGAGGGGATTCTTTAGATGTCCACTGTATCGAATAACGGCATTCGCATGAACGTATTGGCCACCGCCACGGTGTTGGCCCTGTCCGCACTGGCCGCTCCGGCATTCGCCGGGCAGGCGCACCTGGGAGGCCTCAAGCAGGGGGGCGAGTACGGCCAGTTCATCGTCAAGTATCGCGATGGCAGCGCGCCGCGCACCAGTACGACCGCCTTGAGTTCCTCGCTGAGCAAGGCCGTAGCCCGGATAGAGGCGAGCCGCGCCGGCGGCAAGAAGTTCGGCCTTCAGCATTTCCGTCGTATGGCGCTCGGCGCCGACGTCGTCCGTGCCGACCGCAAGCTGGGCCGGATCGAGGCGGAGGCGCTGATGCGCCAGATCGCGGCCGACCCTAATGTGGTCTCGATCGAGCCCGACCTGCCGATGCGGTTGCTGATGCAACCGAACGATACCCGCTACAACGAGCAGTGGCATTACGCCAACAGCGCCGTCGGCGCCAACGTGGCGGCCGCCTGGGACAGCAGCAACGGCAACGGTGTGGTCGTGGCGGTGGTCGACAGCGGCATCCTGGCGCACACCGATCTGAGCGCCAATATCCTGCCCGGCTACGACATGGTCACCTCGGCGGTGGGCTACAGCGCCGCCGAGTGCGCCACGGTCGGCGCGACCGCAGGCTGCGGTCGTTCCGACGACGGCGACGGCCGCGACGCCAATGCGACCGACTCCTCGAACATCAAGCATGGTACCCACGTCGCCGGCACCATCGCCGCGCTGACCAACAACGCCGCCGGCGTCGCCGGCGTGGCTTATGGCGCGAAGGTCGTGCCGATTCGTTCGATGGGCAAGGACGGCCTGGGCGCAACCTCGGACATCGTCGACGGCATCCTTTGGGCGGCAGGCATCGCGGTTCCGGGCGTGCCGGCCAATGCGAATCCCGCCGAAGTGATCAACCTTTCGCTCGGCGGAGACCAACCCTGCAGCGAGACCCCGAGCTACCAGGACGCGATCGATCGCGCCACCGCTGCCGGCGCGATCGTGGTCGCGGCTGCAGGCAACAGCAACATCAACGTCTCCGGCGCGACCCCGGCGAGCTGCAACAACGTGGTGACCGTCGCCGCCAGCGACCTCGGCGGCAATCGCGCCTTCTACTCGAGCTACGGCGCCGGCATCGACATCACCGCGCCGGGCGGCGAGACCTGTTCGCCCTTGGCCGAATTCCTGCCGCTGGGGCAAGCGCCCAGCTGCGCCCGGAGTCATGACAACCAGGGCGTCCTGTCGACAGTCAACGGCAACGGCTACGACTTCATGCAGGGCACCTCGATGGCGACGCCGCACGTCGCCGGCGTGGTCGCGCTGATGCAGGCCGTGGCACCGGTGCCGAAGACCACCGCGCAAGTGCTTGCGATCCTCGGCCAGACCGCTCGCCCGATCACCGCAGCCAAGTGCCCCGGCGGCTGCGGTCCCGGCCTGATCGACGCCGCGGCCGCGGTGTTGGCGGCGCAGGGCGGGGTGGGCGGCAACGTCAAGCCGGTGGCGAACTTCAGCTCCGCCGTCAACGGCCTGACCGCGACCTTCACCGACAGCTCGACCGACAGCGACGGCAACATCGTCTCGCGCAGCTGGAACTTCGGCGACGGCACTGCGGCTTCGACCGCCACCAACCCCAGCCATGCGTATGCGGCGGCCGGTACCTATAACGTCAGCCTGACCGTCACCGACAACGCCGGCGGCACCCACACCAAGACCGCCTCGGTCACGGTGACCGCGCCGGGCGGCGGCGTGCAGACCTACAGCAACACCGCCGACTACGCGATCACCGACCTCAACACGACCGAAAGCCCGATCACGGTGTCGGGTCGCAGCGGCAATGCACCGAGCAACGCGACGGTGACGGTGGCGATCGAGCACAGCTTCCGCGGCGACGTGCGCGTCGACCTGGTCGCACCGGACGGCTCGACCTATCTGCTGAAGAACTACAACACCAGCGACAGCGCCAACGACATCCGCGGTACGGTGACCCTGAACCTGTCGACCGAGACTCTGAACGGCACCTGGAAATTGCGCGCACGCGACAACTACGCCAACGACACCGGCAAGATCGACAGCTGGAGCATCAAGTTCTAATCGATACAGCTCACCGATAGTCCGTAACGACGAAACAGCCCCGGCCCCGGCCGGGGCTGTTTTGTTTTCGGCGGCATGGGCTCCGGCCCCTGCCTCGGCTTCGGTTTTGTTTGCGGTTTCGGCTATTCCCCCCTTTGAAAAAGGGGGGCAGGGGGATTGGCTCCTGTCCGCGCAAGCCCCCGTCACGCGGCCCAAGCTTCGTCCGGCCCGTGGCGGCGGCCCGCTGCGCGCGCGTCCACGGCACGGCCCAAGGCCATTCATCCGCGCAAACCCACCGTCGCGCGACAAATGAGGAAAAAGAGATATCTCCTTAGAAGCCGCGCGGGACTCGATCCCACTACACCTGAGACACCGGTCTCATGGCGTCGCCCGCCGACGAAGGCCGGACATCAGCGAGTCCTCCGGGACTCGATATTCCGTTAGCTCAGAGGGGTTCCAGATGTCCACTGCAACGAACAACGGCATTCGCAAGAACGCGCTGGCCGCCGCCACGGTATTGGCCTTGTCCGCCTTGTCCGCCCCGGCCTTCGCCGGCCAGGTTCATCTGGATGGCCTGCAGGCGCCGCAAGGCTACGACGGCTTCATCGTCAAGTATCGCAACGGCTCGCTACAGCGCCGAGACACCGCCAAGGTGGCGTCCTCCCTGCGCGAGGCCGTGCGCGCCAAGATCGCCGGCCGGCTGATCGCCATGAAGCACGTGCGACGCCTGGCGGTCGGTTCCGACCTGGTGCGCGCCGAAACCAAGCTCGACCGGGTCGACGCCGAGACGCTGATGCGGCAACTGGCCGCCGACCCGAACGTCGAGTCGGTGCAGGTCAACCGCGTGTGGAACCACACGATGGAGCCGAACGACACCCGTTACGGCGAGCAGTGGCACTACTCCGGCGTCGCCGGCGCGCGCATCAACACCGCCTGGGACCGTGCGCGCGGCGCCGGCACCGTGGTCGCGGTGATCGATACCGGCATCACCCCGCACGCCGAGCTCAGTGCCGCCAACAACCTGTTGCCCGGCTACGATTTCATCACCGACCCGGTACGTTCGCGCGACAACGACGGCCGGGACAATAATCCGAACGACGAGGGCGACTGGCTGGCGCTGGATCGCGAGTGCAATGCCCTGTCGAAAGCGAAGAACTCCAGCTGGCACGGCAGTCACGTCGCCGGCACCATCGGCGCGGCGACCAACAACGCCGCCGGCGTGGCCGGCGTAGCGCACGCCGCACGCGTGGTCCCGATCCGCGTGCTCGGCCGATGCGGCGGCACCACCGTGGACATCTCCGATGCAATCATGTGGGCCGCGGGCCTGCATGTCGATGGCGTGCCGGACAACCCGAATCCCGCCGAGATCATCAACCTGAGCCTGGGCGGCCCGTCAGCGCAATGCGACCCGGCCTATCAAGCCGCGATCGACCGCGCCGCCGACGCCGGCGCCACAGTCGTGGTCGCGGCCGGCAACAGCAACATCGACGTGTCCGGCTTCACTCCGGCCAACTGCAACCGCGTGATCGCGGTGGCGGCGACCGACCGCAACGGCGACCGCGCGTTCTACTCGAACTACGGCGGAACCATTGACGTCTCCGCCCCGGGCGGCGAAATCTGCAGCCCGAATTTGCGCTTCCTCGCGCTCGGTCGGGAACCTTACTGCGACGTCAATCATCTCGAGCAGGGGGTTCTGTCGCTCGGCAATACCGGTCTGCGAGCGCAGGGCGTCGCAGACTACAAGTTCAATCACGGCACCTCGATGGCCGCCCCGCACGTCGCCGGCATCGCGGCGCTGATGCAGTCGGCCGTCGCCGCCCCGCTGACCCCGGCGCAGGTGGAACAGGCCTTGAAGGACTCCAGCCGTGCGATTGCTCTGGCCGCTTGCCCGGGTGGTTGCGGCGCCGGCCTGGTCGACGCCAACGCGGCCATTGTCGAGGCGATCCGTATCGGCGGCGCGGCCGGCGGCAATCTCAATCCGGTGGCGAATTTCAACAGCCAGGTCAACGGTTTGACGGTGACCTTCACCGATGCTTCGACCGACAACGACGGCAACATCGTCTCGCGCAGCTGGAACTTCGGCGACGGCAGCGCGCTGTCGGCCGCGACCAATCCCAGTCGCACCTACGCCGCGGCCGGCACCTACAACGTCAGCCTGACCGTTACCGACAACGCCGGGGCTACCCACACCAAGACCGCTTCGGTCACGGTGGCCGCGCCTGCCGGCGTGCAGACCTACAGCAACGACACCGACTTCGCGATCAAGGACGTCGCCACGCTGGAAAGCCCGGTCACGGTCGCCGGCCGCGCCGGCAAGGCGCCGAGCAATGCGACGGTGACGGTGGCGATCGACCACAGCTACCGCGGCGACCTGCGCATCGACCTGGTCGCGCCGGACGGTACGACTTACCTGGTGAAGAGCTATAACACCAGCGACAGCGCCGACGACGTCAGGCTCTCGCAGGCGCTGAATCTGTCGACCGAGGACTTGAACGGCACCTGGAAGCTGCGCGTGCGCGACAATTACGCCAGCGACACCGGTACGCTCGAAAGCTGGAGCATCAGGTTCTGATCGAGGTTTAGCCATCGTCAGCCCGTTAAAACGAACAGCCCCGGCTTTGGCCGGGGCTGTTTTTGCTTGTATTCGCGTTCCGGACAAGGCTGCAGGGTGTGCCCGCGATACTCGCCGTCCACTCAGTGCAGCGAGTCCACGATCTGTCTGGGGCCCACACCGAGCAAGCGCCGCATGCAACGGGCCATGTGGCTGGGATGGGCGAAGCCGGCTTCGAGCGCGATCTCGCTCATGCTCTTGCCGCCTTGCAGCAACAGCGTACGTGCGCGCTCGACGCGCCGCTCGAGCACGAAGCGGTGCACCGGCATGCCCACCGCCTGTTTGAACAGCGGTTTGAAGTGGGACAGGCTGAAGCCGGCCACGCTCGCCAGCTCGGCCAGGCTCAGATCCTCGTCGAGGTGCGCCTCGATGTACTCGACCACGTGGCGCAGGCGCCAGGCGGGCAGGGCGCGTCCGGGCTTGGCCGCTGTCAGCGCCTTGCGCGATTGCAGCGCCAGCAAGCGTGCCGCGAGCGCGGAGGCGAGACTGTCGCTGAACAGGCGGCCGCCCGGATACGCGTCGTTGTCTTCGGCCTGCATCATCCAGCCGATGCGTTCGACCTGCGGGTCGCGGATGTGGATCGACGGCGCGAGGTCGGCATCGTAGGCACCCAAACCCATCGCATCCGCGCTTTCGCGCAGCAACGACGGCGTCAACCGCAACAGCAGCGAACGCGCCGGCTTCGACACGATCCAGCGCGTGCTCGACCCGGCCGGTACCACGCAGAACTGGCCGTGGATGCGCACGCCCTGGCGCTCGTGGCCCTGGACGCGATAGGACACCGGCACCGGATGGCCTTCGTGCAGGCATAGCACGTGGCGGGTATCCAGCGGGGAATCGAACAGGCCCGACGGCACCGGTTTGCTGAGCACGTCGAGCAGCGGCGCGCGGCCGGGGCCGGCACTGGCGAGCAGCGCGGCCGAAGGGCCGGGATAGCAGGAGGGGCGGTCGGTCATGGGCGGATGCTCATACGCGCCTCGGCCGCGCAACAGTGCCGAAAATCATCCCTGCGTGCTGCGCGTCGGCCGTATGTGCGCGCGCGCCTGCGGCCGCGTCGCCAGCATGGCGCAACGACATCCGTCGCACGGAGACTTTGTAATGAAACGTAGACAGTTCATGGCGATGACCGCAGCCGCGGTCGCCGCCGGCGTGGCCGGGGCCTGCGCGCCGCTGGCATCGACTCGCCGCGCCGCCGCCGCGGCGAGGCCGGCCACCGGCGTCGTCGCGTTCGCCGCGGCGAGGCGCTACGCCGAACTCGGCTTCGGTCGCGTCGCCTATGTCGAGCGCGGTTCCGGCGAGGCGGCCTTGTTCCTGCACGGAGCGCCGCTCAACGGCTACCAGTGGCGCGGCGCCATCGACCGGCTTTCGCCGTATCGGCGCTGCCTCGCACCCGACTTCATGGGGCTGGGGTATTCGCAGATTCCCGAGCATCAGTCGCTGGCCGCCGACGCCCAGGCCGAGATGCTGGCGTCCTTGCTCGACTCGCTGGCGATCGGCACGGTCGACATCGTCGCCAGCGACAGCGGTGGCGCGGTCGCGCAGTTGTTCCTGTTGCGCCATCCCGGGCGCGTACGCAGCCTGCTGTTGACCAATTGCGACGTCGAACCCGACAGCCCGCCGGCCAAGGTCAAGCCGATCGTCGAGATGGCGCGCGCCGGAACCCTCGACGAGATGACCGCGCAGTGGCTGACCGACAAGTCGCTGGCGCGTTCGACCTTCGGCGCGGCGGTGTTTCGCGACCCCGCCGGTTTCGCCGACGAGACCATCGAGTACTACATCGCACCCTTGCTGAGCACGCCGCTGCGCCGGGCCCAGTACAACGCCTTCCATGCCGCCTTCGAGCCGAATCCCCTGGCCGGCATCGAAGCCGAGCTCAGGCGCAGCACGGTGCCGCTACGTGTGGTCTGGGGGGCGGCCGACGATGTCTTCGCCCAGAGCGACGCCGAGTATCTCGACCGCGTGTTTCCGAACTCGCGCGGCGTGCGCCGCGTGCCCGGGGCGAAGCTGTTCTTCCCGGAAGAATTCCCCGAGGTCATCGCCGAGGAGGCGCGGCGGTTGTGGAAGGTCTGAACCGAACGGCGGCGGGCGGAGCGCACGCCCGCCGCGCGCTGGGCCATGCGGGGTAAGTCCAGCGCGGTCGTATCCACGGACATCGCGTGGATGCGATGAGGAAGAATGTGATATTGCCGGCCTTCGCGCCCGGCGCATTCCCTATTGGGTCACATTCGTAATGCAGCCCAGGTAGTGGAAGCGGGCTGCGCAATCGCCCCGCGAATCGAGCATCGAACCGCGGCCGAATCGACACCGACCGGCCGCTGACTCACGCATGCCCAATCCACGATGCTAATCACGTTTGCCTGCGATTCATGCTGATAGTTTCGCGCTGCGAACGCGGCTAGCCGCAGCGATATTCGAACACCTATCGATGTATCGATAAGCACCATCGAGGCGACGGCTGCGCATGGCCGTCGTTGCGCACAGCATCGCCCCCACCCCGTATCCAACCGGCTTGGCCTCGCACGATCCTGGGGCGTGCAAGCGCGCGCCCCTGTTCTCGAAAACATCGCCGATCGAAGCCTGGCCTGACGACGCGTCTTTGCATCGCTAGCGTTTGGGAGAAAGGAAGCATGAAGGCATCCAAGGCGGTTTCGTGGTCGTTGGCGGCGGTAGTGCTCGCCCTCACCCTCGCGGCCTGCTCGCGCGATGGCGACGGGCCCGGAGGAAAGGGATCGGCGAGGGCGGCAGGGGCGGGCGCTTGCGCGGCTCCGCAATACCAGGCCGGTACTAATTACCAAGCCGGCGAGGAGGTCACCAACCTGGGGCATCAGTACCAGTGTTGGAAGGACGAGGAAGCGCCGTTGGGGCCGGGCAGTTGGGCCTGGTGCGCGTTACAGGTCTATAACCCCGGTCTGCCGGCCGACAGCGGCGCGGTGAACTGGCCGGAGGCCTGGAAAGACCTCGGCCCCTGCGACGAGGGCGGGTTCGAGGGCAATCGCCTGACCGTGGAATTCGCCGAGCCGGAAAGCGACGACTCCAGGACCAGATCGGCCGGAAAGCACCCGGCGACGATGAGCGGCGTTCTGCGTTGCGGCAGCGAAGCCATACCGATCCGGGCGGTATGGGGCGAAAGCCTCAAGATCGACGAACTTAAACGCTGCGACTATGCGTTGATCATGGACGTCGCCGAAGGTTTCGCGCCGATGAACTCGCCGATGACGGTGTCGTTCGAGGCCGAAGAAGGCGAGCACCAGACGCGCGTCGTGCGTTACCGGCCGCGCGTGGACGTCGCCAAGCTGCGCCCCTTGCCCGGGGTCAAGATCGAGCTGTTCGCCGAGGGGATATCGCAGCCCAGGCAGATGGCGCTCGGCAACGGCGTACTCTACGTCGGCTCCGGTTGGGTAGGGGGCGTGTTTCCGCCGCCGATCTCCAAGCAGATCTACGCTTTGCCCTTGGACGGCGCTTCGGGAAAACCCACGAGTGTCCACGTCGTCGCATCGGGCCAGTTGGAGCCGCATGGCGTCGCCTATCGCGACGGCAGCTTGTTCTATTCCACCGCCGATGCGATCTATCGTGTTCCGGATGCGGACAACAGTTACGCAGAGGCAAAGCCGGAACTGCTGTTGAAGTTGCCGGGCGGCGACACGCCGTTTCCCTTGCCCCCCGTCGACGTCACGGTCGACTGGCTCTATTGGCATCAGAAGCACCCGTTGCGATTCAACCCGCACGATGCCAACGACAAGGGGCTGTACACCGCGGTCGGCATCCCCTGCAATCTGTGCATGGTGCCGGCGGACCCGCGCTACGGCACCATCCTGCGTTACGACCTGGCCACCAAGCGGGCGACCATCGTCGCCAAGGGCGTGCGCAACTCGCTGGGGTTCGATTGGAACCCGGCCAGCGGAGAGATCTGGTTCAGCGACAACAACCGCCAACTCTTCCCCAACTCGGAAGAAGTCAATCGCATCGGCAAGGACGACGAACACTTCGGCGTGCCCTACGTGTTCGGCCGGAGCACGCTCGGCTTCACCGCCGAGGAAGAGAAAAACCCCAGGTCGGCCAACGACGGTAAATGGCTGGAGGGCTTGCGGCTGTCGGACATCCCTTTGGGGCAGATCGATGTTTCGCGCTACACCCCGCCGGCCTTCGAAATCGCTTCCAACTCCGCGCCGCTGGGGGTCAAGTTCTGGAGCGGCTATCCACCGCCGGCCGGGACACAACGCTTGTTGGTGGCGACCCATGCCCTCGGCACCAGCGATGAGCCCGGCCTGCAGCTGCGCATGCTGACGATCAAGAACGGCAAGGTGATCCATGAAATCCCGTTGGTCGATGGTTGGCTGCAGGATCGCGCGAACGCGGACCCGAACTGTCTGCGGGGAGGTTGCATCGGCCGTCCGGTGGATTTCCTGGAACTGCCCGATCACAGCCTGCTGGTGTCCGATGACGTGGCCGGGGCGATCTACCGGATCCGCCCCTACGACCCGGCACTGGTGCCGGCCACGGCATTGACGCTCACGCCCGCTCCGGCGCCTTCGCCGGATATCGCCGACGAGCGGGTCAGCGGGCATCTGATCGATGCACTCGGCCACAAGCGCCTGTTCCATGCGGCCTGGGGCAGCGAATCCATGCCGATCGCCGGCTTGGCCTATGGCGATTACCAGGTGCGGCTCAACGACGTCGGTAACTGGATTCCGATCAAGCGCACGAATCGTTTCACCCTCTCGGCCGGGCAACCGACTCACACCATCGACCTGACGTATTGGGAGCGCCCCGAACACATCGAAGTGCCGATGACGATCCATGCGCCGGCCAAGCCCGGCGGGGCGGCCCGCGAACATTGGGTGGTCAAGTTGATCGATGCCAAGGAGGCGGTGCGCGAGGTATCGGTGCCCTGGGGCGGCCAGGTGGAGGTCATGCTCGACTACGGCAAGCACCGGGTGGTCTATCCCTATTACCCCACCTATCGCCCACAGCCGAGCATGCATGGCGTGGACGTCAACGAAGAGAGCGAGCGCATCGACCTGCCTGCGATGAGCTATGTCTATGAGGCCAACCTCGGCCTGGCCGTATTGGAGAGCAGTTGCAGCGGCTGCCACGACTCCAAATACTTCGACGACCCGAACAAGGCGCATAACTGGGACGAGGCCGGCCGCGTTGCCTTGGTCAAGAAGATCCAGAGCATGAACATCGAGGGGCATTGCGACGGCGTCTGCGCCGGGTCGATCTCCGATTACCTGTTCGACACCGTGTGGAGCGTGTATCTGCGGCCGCAGACCCCGTTCGGCAAGCGCCAGATCCGCCAGTTGACGCCGAACGAATACGCCAACAGCGTGCGAGATCTGTTCGGGGTGACGATCAACCCGGCCAAACTGCCTGCCGACAAATCCGCCAAGCAATTCAAGTATCCCGGCGAAGCCGACCTCGGCGTCCTCCAGGCCGAAGACGTCAAGCGCTATTACGATGCAGCGCTGGAAGTGGCCGGGCAGGTCGAACCGCAGTCGCTGGGCTATCGCAAGACAGCCCAGGCCGCATCCTTCGTCGGCGAGCTGGGCCACAAGCTGTTCCGTCGCCCGATGACGGCGCAGGAAGTCGAGCGCTACACCGCCTTGCTCGATGCGCACGGCCTTCAGGACATGGTCGCGGGCATGTTGTTGTCGCCGCACTTCCTCTATCGCTCCGAGCTGGGCAACGACAGCTATGGCCGGATCAACGCCTACAAGCTCACCCCGAGCGAAGTGGCGACGGCGCTGTCGTTCACCTTCCTCGGCACCACGCCCAGCCTGGAATTGTTGCAGAAGGCCGAAGCGGGAGGGCTGTCGACGCCGGAGCAGATCGGCGCGGAGGCCGCGGCGATGATCGCGACCGATCGCGGGGTCGCGCAGTTCGTCCGTTTCATCCGTCACTACACCAAGACTGCCGGCGACCTGCAGGAAAAACCGGGCCTGAGCGACCCGGTGATCCAGGCCATGCGCGAAGAGCAGTCGGCGTTCGTGCGCCACGTGCTGTTGGACGGCGAAAGCACGATGACCGAGTTATTCGATCCGCGCTACACCTTCCTAAACCACACCCTGGCCCAGCACTACGGTATCGCCGGCGTCTCCGGCGAGGCGATGCGCAAGGTCGAGGTGGATGAGAAGCGCGGCGGCCTGCTGCATCACGGCCTGACCCAGGCGGCGACCTCGGACTATATGGCGACTTCGCTGGTGAAGCGCGGCATCATGATCCGTGAGCAACTGCTGTGCCGCGAGTTCGGCGAGCCAGTGGAAGCCGACCCGGAAACGCCGACCTTCCCGAACCGCCCGATCACCACGCGCGAACGCTGGGACCTGGTCAATGGCGAGCATGCCTCCGGCGGCCGTTGCTGGCAGTGCCATCAGTTCATGAACGACACCGGCGCGTCGATGGAGCACTACGACGCCGCCGGGCGCTATCGGCTCAAGGAACGCGCCTACAACCACGAACTGTTCCCAGTGGACGTCGACATCAATGCCGCTGGCCCCTTCGTCGACAACGTCGGCCACGGCGAGTGGGCGCAGATCAAGGACGTGCGCGACATCGCCAGGTTCATACCCGGAAACTCGACCGCATTGACCTGCATGGCCGACAGCTATTTCCGCTATGCGTTCGGCAACCATTCCGACGCCTTGACCGCGGGCACCATCAAGGCGATGGGCGACGAGCTGAAGAGTTCCGGATCGCTGCGCAAGATGCTGCACGAATTGGCTACCTCGAACGCCACCCTCTACAAGAAAGAGCGGGATTGACCATGGACATTCTCAAGCATCGCCGTCGTTTCCTTGCCGGCCTGACCGCCGCCGGCGTGCTCGCGCCCTTGAGCCTGTACGGTCTGGCGCGCATGGCCGTAAGCGGCGAGACCCAAGCGCCGAACCTGAAGGTGGTGTTCTTCGTCACGCCCGACGGCCTGGCCGTGGATTCGTTCACCGGCGGCGGGTTCGGCGACGGCCGCGGTCTGTGGCATCCGGACGCGCAGGGCGACGATACCGGCGACTTCACCCTCGGCGAGGTCAGCCGCGAGCTGGAGGCCTACCGTCATCAATCGCTGTACCTGCGCGGCACCATCCTCGGGCCGGCCAACGTCGGCCACAGCGGCTGGAAATGGGTGCTGCGCGATTCCGCCGAGAGCAAGACCTCGATCGACAATCTGCTCGCCGCGGCGATGCCCGGCACCGACCCATCGCTCGGCGCGGTATTCGCGGGCCCCCATGCCGGTATCGACGGCACCCATTGGGACGTCTCGTGGATCGACAACCGCATGCGCATTCCGCAGAACGACCCCGGGCTGCTGTTCGAAAGCATTTTCCGATCCGCCGCGAGGTCCGGCCGGGGCCAGCAAGTCCGCAGCAAGGATGTGTTCGCTCCGGTGTTCGCCGACATCCAGGAATTGAACGCGCGACTGGCCGGTTCGCAACGCGAGAAGCTCGCCACCCACCTCGACGCGGTCAACAAAGTGGTCAAGGATCTCGAAGACACCCGGCCGCCGCTCGAATGCGATCCGCAGCGGCCGGAACACAACCCGATCAACTCGGCCGAGTTCCGCAACCAGGTCCAGGCCGCTCACCATCAGGTCGTCGCGACCGCACTGGCCTGCGGCGTGGTGCGGGTGGCGACGATTCAAGTCGGCCGCTCGGCCGAGTCGTTGAACATCCTCGACGTCACCAACGACCGCAATCCGCACGATTGCGCCCATCGCTATACCGGCGAGGGTCCGTGGAAAGGCACGCGGCAGTGGTATACGCGCCAAGTCAAACTGTTCCTCGACGAGTTGGCCAAACACGCCGACCCGGACGTGCCGAGTGACAACCTGCTGCAACACACGTTGGTGATCTTCACCAGCGAGATGGCCGATGGGGCGCCGGAGCACATGCTCGACATGCCCTTGGTGATGCTGGGCGGGGCTTCGGGCCTGCTCAAGAGCGGCGACGGCCAAGGGCGCTATCTCAAGATTACCGGACAGGCCGATCGCGACCATCACACCGGCAACCCGGTGATCGGCAAGCGTTTCGTCGACATGCAACGGATCTGGGCGACCGTCGGCAAGGCCGCCGGTGTCGAGGTGCCGTACGCCGGCAATATCGCGCCGGTGACCAGCATCTTCAGCAACGTCGGCTGACCGCTCTGCCTCGATCAGCGCCGCAGTGGGTCGGCGCTGTGCGCGTGCGCGGCTGCTGGTTCTGCGTCGATAGCGTCTGCATCGCGACGCGCTCGCCTGGTTACCGGACGGGTGAGTATTCAACGATGGATGGAACGACGCGTGCTCGCATCGGCGTTGAACGGTCGTGTTTGCAATGATCGCTGGCGAACGCGTCCGATCGACCGCCAAGTCCGCGCGGAATCGTGTCGAGTTCACGATTCAACGGTTCGTTATGCCGTTTTCGCAATGCGAAAAAAATAGCCAAATGCCATGCGTGCAAGCCGCAACGAAGAGGCCGGGTTCGATACGAAACGAATCTTGACGCGGACCACGGAACCGCTCGATGCATCGTGATAACAAGTGCAACGTCGAAAGTCAGGGGGCATCGACCCACTCAGCGCATCGCTGGTGGTCAAATCTGAGGACTTCCCCATGTTGCAGCAACACGATCTCGTCCAGGATCCAAGTACGACTGCCGTGCCGTTCGCCGAGGAACTCTCGGACGACAATCTCGAAGCCTTGTTCGGTGGCAAACCCGTGGTATGCGGTTGCGGTTGGCTTTGTTCGTTCACTGGCGAGTGCGGCTGTTCCAACGGCCACTCGGTATGTGTCGGCCACTGCTGATCCGTTAACCGGAGCCGCCTGGCGGTAACGGGCGGCTCCTTTCAAGTACGGCCCTTACAGCGAATCCCGCAGCGGTGCTTCAGGCATCGTGCGTCGGGTTGTGCACGCATCGTCGGACGGGGCGCGAACACGCGCGTCGCGTGTGCCGGCGGGCGCGTGTCGCCGATGCTTGCCCGTGCGTTGCCGGAACTCGCTTGCAAGGTCCGCTGCTTCCCAATCTCGGGGCGTCTTGCCTGGACGGACAGCGCGTGAACAAGCCATCGCGGCGCGGTACCACGAAAACCAAGTTCGTCAGCCAGACCTCGGCCGCCGATTGCGGCCACGCCTGCATCTCGATGCTGCTGTCGGGCCTGGGCTTGCGCATGCCGATGCTGGCGCTGGCGGCGCGTTATCCGGTCAGCCAGCGCGGCATGTCGGCCAAGGAAATGCTCGACGTGTTGCGCATGTGCGGGGTCAAACCCAAGGCGCTGCGGGCCACCGACGGCACCGTGCAGGCGCTGCGGCACGCCGCCTTGCCGGCCATCGTGCATCTGCGGCACGAGCATTTCGTCGTGGTCGGCGCGGTCGACGACAAGACCGTGGCGGTGCTGGACCCGGCCACCGGCGAGAGCCGCATGGCCCACGCCGAATTCGAGGCGATGTGGAGCGGCGTATTCATCTGCGCCGAACGCGACGAAACCGCGCGCTCGCAGGTCTCGACCTCGCCGCTGGGACAGCTGTTCAAAGAATTTCTGGGCGAGAACTGGTCGCTGTGGCTGTTCCTGCTCAGCGTGATCGCGCTGACCGTCGCCACGACTATTTCTTTCCCCTGGCTGCTGAGCCGGGCGGTGACCTTCCTGGCCTACGGCGGCAGCGGCAGCGCGACCGGTCTCGGCATGGGCTTGCTGGTGTTGTCGCTCGCCTTCGTGGTCGCACACTGGATGCGCGCGCGAGTGTCGTTGTTGATCCAGTTGCGTTTGGACAGATCGCTGATCACCCGGTTCGTCGACCGCCTGTTGAAGCTGCCGCTGCGGATCTTCTCGCTGTTGCCGGCCGGCGATCTGATCGCGCGGGTCAACTCGGTGTCGGGCGTGCGCGATTTCCTGTCGGCGCGCATCACCGGGCTGATCCTCGATTCCGGCGTGTTGATGGCGACCCTGGCCGTGCTGGCCTTCCAGAGCGCGCCGGTGGCCTTGCTGTTCCTCGCCCTGACCCTGCTGTCGACGGTGGTGTTGATCCTGTGCTGGAAGCGCCTGCTGCGCCTCACCGGCGGCGAGGTGCTGGCGTATTCCGGCTACTACAGCACCCTGGCCGAAACCCTGACCATGGCGGTCGACGTCAAGGTCAACCGCAAGGAACAGGTGTTCGCCGACCGGCTGATGGACCGCTTCGGCGAGCACCAGAAGTGGTTGGAGGCGCGCGGCAAACTCAACGCCGTGTTCGAGGCCTTGTACGCCTATCAGGACAAGGTCGTGCCGATCGCGGCCTTGTTGCTGTTGTTCGTAGCCTTCCCGAGCATCGACCTGTCCGACCAGACCGCGTTCTATTGCTACTTCCTGCTCGGTTGGACCGGACCGTCGGTACGTGCGATCCAGATGTTCTTCATGCAACTGGTGGTGGTGCGGATCAATGCCGACCGCATCGAGTCGATCCAGGGCCTGATGAGCCTCGAAGATGCCGCACCCGCCACCGATGCGCAGGCGCCGCCGTGGGCCGGGCCGAGCCAGGTCGCGGTCAGCGGCGTCGGCTTTTCCTATCTCGGCACCGGCACGCCGGTGCTGGAGGACGTGTCGGCGAATTTCGACGACCGTGGCCTCAACGTCATCGTCGGGCCTTCGGGCTGCGGCAAGAGCACCTTGCTCAAGCTGATCGGTGGACTGCTGTTGCCCGATGCCGGCAGCATCCAGGTGCGCGTCCACGGCGAACGCGGCGGCGGAACCGGGGCCGCCGCGGCCTCGGTGGCCTATCTCAACCAGCATCCGGCCTTGTTCGCTGGCACCGTCGCCGAGAACATCGCGATGTTCGACCCGCAGGCCGATGTCGAGCGCATCGAACGCTGCGCGCGCGCGGCCTGTATCCACGACGAGATCGTCGCCTGGCCGCTGGCTTATAGCACGCCGGTGGTCGCGGTCGGGCAGAGCCTGTCGTCGGGCCAGTGCCAGCGCATCGCCCTGGCGCGCCTGCTGTACAGCCACGCACCGATCATGCTCCTGGACGAATTCACCAGCGACATCGACGCCGCCACCGAAGGCGCGATCCTGCGCCATCTGCGGCTGTGGCCGGGCATGAAGATCATCGTCACCCACCGTACCCAATGGATCCAGCCGGGCGATCGCGTCCACGACCTGGGCCGGATCGCGCAAGGAGGACAACGTCATGAACGTCCCGTCTATGCGTGAGCGGCGCCCGCGACGCCTCGCGTTTGCTGTCGGCGCGGTGTCGGTGGGGGTGCTGGCGGTCGGCTTGTTGATGGTGCGCAACACCGTCGCCTCGGTGGCGCCGGTGGCGGTCGTGAAGCCGGCGTTGGACGCCTTGCCGACCACGGTCTTCGCCGACGGCACCTTGTCGTATCGCAACGAGCTGGCGATGACCTCGGAAGTGCTCGGCGCGGTCGAGGAGATCTACGTGCGCCAGGGCGACGAGGTCAAGCGCGGGCAGCCGTTGATGAAGCTGCGTTCGCAGCAGTACCAGGCGCAGTTGGCCCAGCGCGAGGCCGGGCGCGACGGCGAGATGGCTTCGCTCGAAGTCAAGCGCGCCAGCCGCGAACTGGCCGCGGCCAAGCTGCGCAGGTTCACCGCGTTGCGCAAGCAGCAATTGGTCAGCGAGGAAGGCCTGGACGAGGCCGAGGCGGCGTACCGCCAGGCCGATGCGGCTTATCGCGAAGGCCATGCGCGCATCCAGAACCAGCGCGCCTTGGTCGACGAGGTGCAGGACAGCCTGCACAAATCCATCTTGCGTTCGCCGATCGACGGCACGGTGTTGTCGATCGACGTATCCGCCGGCGAAACCGCGGTGCCGAGCGCCTTGAGCTTCAGCGGCTCGACCGTCGCGCGTATCGCCGACACCAGCGTGCTGGTCGCCACCGCCAAGCTCGGCGAGTACGACGTCTGGAAGATCCGCCCCGGCGCCGTCGCCAACGTGGTGGTGCCGGCTTTCGACGAGACGCCCTTGCCGGGCACGGTGCGTTCGGTGTCGATGGCGCCGGCGCGTTCGACCACCGGCAGCGGCGCGCCGGCAGCCGGTGCGGCGAACTACGAGGTACTGATCGAGATCCGCAACACCCGCCGCGCGAGTTTGCGCACTGGCATGACTTGTCGAGTCGAGTTTCCCAGCCGCAAGGCCGCGCCGGTGTTGACCGTGCCCATCGCCGCGCTGCGCGACGATCCGGTCGAGTTGAGCACCGAAGTCGGGCAGGGCGCCAGCGGCGCGGTGTTGGTGGTGCGCGACGGCGTCGCCAGCCTGCGCCGCGTGCGCCTGGGCGACGTCAACGAGACCCATCAGGAAATCCGTGGCGGGCTCGATGCCGACGACCTGGTCGTGGTGCCGGCGAGCGGCCAACCGTCCTTGAAACCGGGCACCCGGGTGCGGGTGATCTCGTATGAACGCGGTTGAGCTCAGCGGCATCCGCAAGAGTTATCGCCTCGGTGCGACCGAAGTGCCGGTGCTGCGCGGGGTCGACCTGCACGTGGCCCAACACGAGTACGTCGCGGTGATGGGCGCCTCGGGTTCGGGCAAGTCGACTTTGTTGAACATCATCGGTTTTCTCGACACGCCGGATGCCGGCGAGATCCGCATCCACGGCGCGCCGGTGCAGCGCCAGGACGATGCGGCCCTGTCGGGTTTCCGCAATCGCACCATCGGCTTCGTGTTCCAGAGTTTTCATCTGCTCGGCAATTGCTCGGCGCTGGAGAACGTGATGCTGCCGCTGCGTTATCGCGGCGAAGCGCGTGCCGCCGCCGGGCGCCGCGCCCTGGCTGCGCTGGAAGAAGTCGGCATGGCCCATCGCGGCGCGCACCGCCCCGACGAATTGTCCGGCGGCGAACGCCAGCGCGTGGCGATCGCCCGCGCCATCGTCGGCGAGCCCGAGATCATCTTGGCCGACGAGCCGACCGGAAACCTCGACTCGAAGACCTCCGACGAGGTGCTGGACGTATTCGCGCGCATCCATGCCAAGGGCCGCACCCTGATAGTGGTGACCCATGCCCCGCAAGTCGCCGAACGCTGCCAACGCACGATCCGGGTCTGTGACGGCCAGGTGATCGACGCCGCCGCGTCCGCGGCCGCCTGAGCACGACCGGCATGCGCGGCTGGCTGGCCAACCTGTGGGACGCCGCGCGCTCGCTGGCGCGCAGTCCGCGCCAGACCCTGCTGTGCGCCAGCGCCATCGTGCTGGCGGTGATGGCGTATTCGACCGTCGTCAGCATCGCCGACGGCATGGCGCAGGTGCTCGGCCGACGCTTCGAGAGCCTGGGCGACGACACCCTGGTGATCCGCGGCCAGTCCACCGCCAGCGGCGGCTTCGTGCCCGGCCGCGGCGATCTCGACGATATGCAGCGGATGCCGCAGTGGATCGCGCGCGCGGCGCTGGTGCAGGAGTTGTCGGGCGCGGCCACCTTGTTGGAAGGCGCGGGCACGCGCCAGGTCGCGCAGGTGTTGGCGGTGAGCGAGGACTACTTCGCCATCGACCGGGTCGCGATCGGGCAGGGCCAGGCGTTGAGCGGGCGCGGAGCCTCGGTCAAGCGGTGCGTGCTCGGCGCGCGCATCGCCGGCCGTTTGTTTCCCGGGCAAGCGCCGTTGGGCAAGTTCCTGCGCATCGGCGGACAGTGGTATGCGGTCGGCGGCGTGCTCGCGGCGACCGACGAGCCGGGCAAGTTCGTCTCCAACGACGATGCGGTGTTCCTGCCCTTGGCCGGCGCCAGCGGCCTGGTCCGGCCCGGCGACGACGGCGGCCGCCTGGTGGTCAAGGCCGCGCCGGGCGTCGACATGGAGGCATTGCGAACGAAGCTGCAGGCGCTGCTGCTGCGCAAGTACGGCGGTCGCTACGACGCCGACGACTTCCGCATCGAAGCCAAGCAGGCGTTGTTGCAGAGTGCGCGCGCGGCGACCGAGAGCCAAGGCCGCACGGTGGCGTGGATCTCGCTGCTGGCCTCGCTGGTCGCGGCCCTGGGCGTGATGAACATGATGTTCCTCAGCGCCGACGAGCGTTCCGGCGAGATCGGCCTGCGCCGCGCGATCGGCGCGACCCGCGCCGACATCGCGGCGTTGTTCCTATGCGAGGCCTTGCTGCTGTGCCTGGCGTCGATTCCGTTGGGACTGGTGCTGGGCCGCATGGCCGCCGGTTTGCTCCAGGGCGTGTTGCGCTTGGACTCCGCGCCGGTGTTGAGCGGGCAGGCCTGCGCGCTGGTCGCGCTGGCGACCACCGCGCTGGTGCTGGTGTTTTCGCTGGCGCCGGCGTGGCAGGCCGCGCGCAAAGACCCGAAGCGGGTGTTGCGCGCCGAATGAACGCGACCACGCGCCCCGCTGACACGAGTTCGGTGCGCGCACCGCAGCGCGCTGCCGCATCGGCCGTGGAAGCGGCGCCGGGCGCGTGGTTCGTGCTCAGCGAAGCCTTCCAGGCGGCCTTGCGCCAGTTGCGTAGCTTCCCGGTGCGCACTGCGGTGGCGATGCTCAGCGTGGCCTTGGGCGTGGCCGGCATCGTCTCGGTGGCGTCGTTGTCGGAGGGCCTGTCGCGCACCCTGGTGCGTTCGTTCGAATCGATGGGGCGGCAGGTGCTGATCGTGCGCTCCGATCCGTCTTACGAATCCTTGGTGCTCGGCCGCGCCAACCGTTTGTCCGAGCGCGACCTGCGCGTGGTCGCCACGGCCTTCGCCCAGCGGCCGGTGGCGCCGCTGCTGCGCTACGGCGCGTTCAACAACCCGGTGGCCCTGGGCGCGCGCAAGGGCAGCGCGGCGATCTACGGCACCACCGTCGAGTACTTCCGGCTCGGCGAGGTCGAACTGATCGCCGGCGCCTGGCCGTCGCGGCAGGACTGGCGTGGCAGCGGCCGGCAATGCCTGCTCGGGCGCAGCCTCGCCGAAGAACTGGGCGGCAGCGCTGTGGTGATCGGCCGCGACCTCAACCTAGCCGCACGCTCCTGCCGTGTCGTTGGCGTGGTCAAGGGCGCCGGCAGCGCGCTCGGTTTCGATGCCGAGCGATTGGTCGTCGCGCCGATCGGCCTGGTGCGGGCGATGGACGCCGACGGCAGCCTCAGCGATCTGGAGATCCACGCCGGTTTCTCCGAAGCGGACGACATCGAGGCCATCGGCCGGCGCTTGTCGTCGCAGTTGCGCAAGCAGCGCCATGTCGTCGGCGGCGAGGACGACTTCATCGTCGTTACCGCGCAACGCCTGCGCGGCTATCTCGACGACACCCTGGCCAGCGTGCGCGCCGGCCTGTTCCTGTTGATGGCGGTGGTGTTCGCGGTTGCCGCGTTGGGCATCGGCAACGTCATGGTGTCCGGCGTCAACGCGCGCCGCCGCGAGATCGCAATCAAGCGTGCCATCGGCGCCTCGCGCGCCAACGTCTTCCTCGAATTCCTGTTGGAGGCGGTGATCCTGACCGGCTTCGGCGGCGTGCTGGGCGTGATCTTGGGCGCCGCCGCGGCGCTGGCGATCACCTCCGGTTCCAGCTATTTCGGCGAGCCGACCGTTTCCTGGTCGGGTTGTCTGTTCGGGGTCGTCACCGCGCTGCTGGTCGGTTTGTCGACCGGGGTATGGCCGGCGGCGCGCGCGGCGCGCCTGGACCCCGTGGCCGGTTTGCATCATCACTGAGGTGAAGACATGAAGGGACCGTGGGTCTGGATAGGGGCATCGGCCCTGGTGGCGGTGCTCGCGGTATCACTGGGCTTCGTGCTGATGGCCGCGGGCCGTTCCGAGCCCTTGCAGGGGATGCAGGTCGACGACTTGCCGATGCTCGGTCGCGGCGATGCGCCGCACGAGATCGTCCTGGTCACCGATTACGGCTGCCCGGCGTGCAAGCGCTTCCATGCCGAGATGCTGCCGCGGCTGATGGCGCGCTTCGTCGACAACGGCGGCGCCAAGATCCGGGTGTTGGCGTTTCCGATCCGTGAAGGTTCGACCGAACTGGCGCATGCGGTGACCTGTTTGCAACAACGCCCCGGCAGCGATGTTCAGGCCTTGTACGACCGCGTCTACGGACAAGACCTCGCCGGCATCGTCGGCATGGAACTGGCTCAGCGCCTTGCGCCAGCGGCGGGGTTCGAAGCCGCCGAACTCAACGCCTGTATGCAACGCCCCGACATCGCCCGCCGGGTCGAGCAGCAACGCTATCGCGCCATCGTCCACGGCATTTCCTCGGTGCCGACCGTGGTCATCGACCGCGTCGCCCTGAGCGAACCCTGGACCTTCGCCCACTACGAGGCGGCGATGAACGCCGCCGCCACGGAAGCCCGATGACATGAGCAGCCTGGATTTCGATCGTTACTACATCGCCGCGATCTGCCGCGCGGAAGCCGAGGCCTTGCGCGGCGAGGTTGCCGCCTGCGTCGCCGCAAGCGGTTTGCCGACGGCGTTCCACACGCCGATCGCCGACGGCGCCAGCGACTATCTGATGCAACGGCTTTGCTGGATGTTCCAGAAGGTGTTCGTGTTCGAACTCAACCGCTACGCCGCGGCCGCGCCGAAGCACGACGGCGCAGCGGTGGCGNCGGTCGGCGACCCGGTGTTCGTCGCCTTCGTGCAGGCCATCGCCGGCGGCGACGCGGCGCGCGAACTGCGCGAACGCTACGGGTTTCTGTATCAGCGTGCGCAGTGGTTCTGCGCCGGCTTCATCGACTTCTTCGGCGAGCACCTGGCTCATTTGACCGACGATCTTCCCGCCTTGGCGGCCTTCGGCTTGCACTCCGGCGACGCGCCCTTGCGGGTCGAGTTCGGCCAGGGCGATCCGCATCGCAGCGCGCGTGCCACGGTCCGTTATCGCTTTGAGCGCATCGACCTGTACTACAAACCGCGCGGGTTAGGCCTGGACCTGCTGTTCGCACGCTTGCAGCGCCTGGTCGACGAAGACATGGCGGTGTTGGCCTCGATCGACCGAGGCCATTACGGCTGGCAACTCGGCGTGCGTGGCGGCGGCGCCCAGGGCAGGGCGGCGGCCGAACGCTTCTACCGTTCGCTCGGCGTCTGCACCGCGGTTGCGCATGCGCTGTGCGGCTCGGACCTGCACTTCGAGAACATCGTCACCGACGCGCACGGGCAGCCGTTCTTCGTCGACGTCGAAGCCTTGTTCACCAACACCGCGCGCATCGACCGGCAGCCACCGTCGGGCGTGCCCCTGCTCGATGCCGAGCGCGAGTTCGACCGGCGCCTCGGCGAGTCGGTGCTGTCGGTCGGCGTGGTGTCATTGCGCCGCACCCGCGAAGGCGTGTTCTCCGGCGCTGCGCAAGGCGACAAGGTCGCCGCGCCGGTGTCGCGCGAGGTCGCGGTGGACGCCAAGACCGCGACCATGCGCCTGTCGCGGGTGCAGGAAGCGATCCAGATCGACAGCCCGGTGCCGCGCGTGGATGGTGAGCCGGCCGCATTCGCCGCGCATTTCGACGGCTTCAGCGACGGCTATCGCCGCGCCGCCGCGGCCATGGTCGAACATGCCGAGGAAATCGAAGCCCTGCTGCGCGACAACGCCGCACTGCGTTCGCGCCAGATCCTGCGCCACACCTATCTGTACGGCCTGTTCCTGGCCGAGACCACCCATCCGGCGCTGGCCGACCCGGCCAAGACCGACGCCTTGTTGCTCAAGCTGCGCCGCGAGGAAGCCAGCAAGCCGTTCCTGCGCCATCTCTACGCCAGTGAACGCGAACAGATGCTGCAGTTCGACATTCCGTACTTCGAAGCCCAGCTCGACAGCCGTGACCTGCTCAGCCCCTGCGGCAACGTCGAAGGCTTCTTCGAGCGCTCGGCGCTGGAGCAAGTGCGCGAACGCCTCGCGCGTTTCGCCGACGAACGCTGGATAGCGCGACAACTGAGCTATGTCGCCACCGCGCTCGGTTGCGAAGACGCCCCCCGCCTGCAACAGACCGACATCGCCGACGCCGTGGCCACCGTACTCGCCGAGCGCGCGGTGCCAGGGGAGGGCGACGGCAGCGTGCTGTGGACCTACAGCCCGCCGGTCGGCACGCCCGGCGGCGAGTTCGCGATCATGCCGATGGGCCCCGACCTCTACACCGGCCTCGCCGGCCTGCTGCTGTTCCTGTCGCGCCGCTGCGCGCACGGCGCCGACGCCAAAGAGCTAGCCCTGACCGAACGCCTGATCGCCACCGGCCGCCGCATCCTGGTCGAACGCAGCCCCATGCTCGGCAGCGGCGCCTACTCCGGCATGGAAGGACTGATCCTCAGCCTGAGCGAAGCCGCCGGCGACCGCGGCGACCACGAACTCGCATCGCTCGCGCTCGAAACCTTCCTCGCCCGCGAACCGCAATGGGACCCCGCGCGCCACGACATCATCGACGGCGCCGCCGGCATCGCCCTGGTGGCCCTGGCCCTGCATCGCCAGCACCCAGACCCACGCCTGCTCGACGTCGCCCGGCGACTCGCCGACCGTCTGACCGAAGCCGCCCGCGACACCGTCGACGGCCCAGAATGGTGGCTGCACGGCGTCGACCGCTGCGTCACCGGCTTCGCCCACGGCGGCAGCGGCATCGCCTTCGCCCTGGTCCACCTCGCGCGAGCGCTAGGCGACGCGAACATGCACCAACTCGCCTTGCGCACACTGCGACGCGAAGACCGATTGTTCAATCCCGAAATCGGCCTATGGCCGGACACCCGCATGGACGAACCGCAGTACTCGCTGGGCTGGTGCAACGGTGCTGCGGGGTTCTTGCTGGCGCGGGCTGAAGCTTGGGACGACCTGGAAGCCTGGCAGCGCGAGCACGTGCGTACTGCATTCGCGCGCAGCGTCGAGTGGTTTGGGCGGTTGGAGGATGATTCGCTATGCCATGGAACCACAGGAGGGCGGCTGGCTTTGGCTAAGGTCGCGAGCAAGCTGGGATTCACTCTCGACTTGCGGAAACTCGAATCGACCGTTGCCAAGAGCGCCTATCGCGCTGGCTGGAGCCATGATGACGGGAATCTAGGCTTGATGGTGGGGCTATCCGGTGTTGGATTCTCGCAGTCGCATGGAGGGTGCTACGGCGATGGGGTAGTGCTCTTATTTTGTCCGCTTACGCTCACATAACGAGTTGGACTTTCATGAGCTCTTTTATATTTTATCGGATGTAATCTGGTGGGTAAGTATCTTTGGCACGAATTTATCGGGTGAGGAAATTTATGGCGCTTAAGTTCTTAGTGGAGCACAAAGGTCGGCTCGACAATTGAAATAGTTGATGCTGGGCGTATGGCGTCGTACGGTCTAGACGTCCTCAAGGGAAGACCCCGGACATGCATAGAGTGGCGTTCAATGGGCCTGTGGCATTCTGCTGATCTATCGATGAAGATCCTCGGCAAATGACAGCACACCGAGCTTCCCGGTCGGCGTCGCGATTTCGTGTGAGCTACGAGGCCGGCGCTGTGACGAGGATGGACATTTGAAAGACGAAGGGTGTTGCCGGCGCGGTGAGGCGGCGATTTCAAGAGATCATGTGCCAGCCAAGCGCCTGTTTCCGATGGCTTCGAAATATGGAGCTTCTCTGCCGCATCCTACGGTTTTTCGCTCCTGCCGAAGTACGTGGCCGTCTTGAGCCCGAAGCCGGCGCGGACCCAGTTGCTACCAGAGTCGACTTTCCATTTTGGCAGTTCGGGAAACAACAATTGGATGCAAAGAGCGAACATCTCCACCTTTCCTTGGGGTATTGCGTCGATTGTCGGAGGGGTTGCTGAAGTCTGGCCGTCAAAACGGAACAGTCCGCCCCTCGGATCGTAATCAGGGAGTGGGATTTTCTCCGCAAGCGCCTCGCGAGCGGCGAGCCATTCGGTTTCGTAGGAGAACTTGCCGATCACTGGAGGCATGAGGACACAGCACTTGCCAAGGAGGCCGTTGTCTATCAAGTATTCGAGCTCCCATCGCGTTCCGGAATTTGCGCTCGGAATTGCAATGCAAATCGTTGCTGCCTCGATCATTAGTCGGATTGTCTCCTGCCATTCGGATTCCGATGAAGGCAAGCGCCCGGCTCCGAGTGCCTCGCCTGGACTGCCCAGTGCTATGAAGTGGCCGGCGCCATTCATTGCTTGCTCGATGATTGACTCGAGTTCGTTGCCTTGCTCGAAAAGAGAGGCTGTCTCCGATACGCCGACGTTAAGATTGACTATCGGAATGATTGTCCGTCGCCATTCTTTGGTGATGCCATCGTGCTCCTTAACAATGGCAGCGTTGTCGGCAGCCTCGAGAAATTCGCCATCGTCCGTCTTTATTCGGCCAGTGATGGCAAATGGGCGCAAGTACAGGATCATTCGTTCTCGTAATTCTGATTTGCTTCTCTGCATAGTTATGGATCGAAATAGCGCTTCTGTCTTGCGGTCGCGCCGTAGTTGAGCTCGCTGGGCAGCGCAAATCGTCATTCCTTCGTAGAGGAACTGAAATGCACGGCGAGTCAAGCAGAACCCAAGGGGGGCTGCCAGCCAGTTGAATTGCCACGCCCAAAAAGTTACTGCGGCAACAGAATACGACTTTACCGAAGCAGTAAGCAGTCGCGGCTCATCTTGTCCACCTTTGCCAAGGGTGGGGATCATATCGAGGGCGAACAATGTTACAAAAGATGCGATGAGCCAATTGGATTCGCTGTAGACCGATAAGCAGACCAAGATGAGAGTGGCGAGTCCAGCAAGGATTCGAATGAGAAGAGGCTGGAAAAGGATGAGGCGACCTAAGAGAAAACCAATGGCTTCAAACGTCGAATCGAAGACCGCCTTGACTATCCGGATTGGGTAGAGCAACACGCCAATAGCTGCGCCGAACCAGAATGAGATTCGGGTAGGCTCTTTGCCCGTCGTCGCCATCAACACGAATGCGGTCATGGAGGTATGCCTGGCGGCCGCAAGGCGGCCATGATATCTGCCCGCCACATAGCGGAAGAACGATGACGGGATGCTCATCACAGCTGAACTCTCACGCTCTGCCTCTTCGCAAGTTTGCATTCCTTCGGGCAGCATTGACACTCCAGCGATGCCCGTGACGCCCGAAAGAAGCCCCCTTCACGGCCGCTACTTGCCGTGCTTCTGGCGTACTTCAACGGTTCGCCCGCCACCCTGTCACGCTGAGGGTCGAAATCGACGAATGAGCGATTCCAGCTGTGCGCGATCCGATGGGCCCGTGGCACGGCGGCAACTGCGAAGTCTCGGACTGAGTGACGCAGGGAGATGACGGACATCGAAGGCTCCTTGCCGTTCCCTTGCTTAAGCTTGCATGAGGGCTGATGCAATTGCGATTAAAGGCGGCCAGCGGCGGACACACCCTACACAAAGGGCAAACGTCGAACGCAATTGGTGGCGGCCAGTGACATAGTCGCCACATATAACAACCCATTCGTGGTTTTCCGCTTCATAGTATGTTCTTGGGCGAGTCCTGAGCGTCGCTGCGCCAAGCGTCCGAGGCGCCTTGTGAAATTGATCGACCCTTTTTATCCGAGCTCGATGGGTATAGGCGAGACAGGGCACGGGCCCCTTTGCGCCAAGGAACTGCTAGCCGAAGGGCTGGATCATCCCTCGCGCCGACAGCTTCGCGATGTTTGGAAGCAAGCTTCGGCTTTCCTGTGGTCTGCGGTTCTGTTTTTGGCGGCCCTTCTAACCTGGATTTTCGCGGGTCCCTGCTTCTATTTGCTGCATCGACTATTAGATACTTATCAACGATGTTCTCTGCATTCCTTGAGTACGAGAACTTCTTCCGCTGGAATCCACTTGATATACTCGTCGGGTCGAATTACAGCGCGATTGAGGGCGACGAAAAACTGCCAGGCCCGCCAATAGGAGTGCGGTTAGTCTTCCGCTTAAAGCCCGTGTAGGGTGCAGTGATCGTGATTCCTCTGGCTGAGGCTTCATCATTCGCTGCGTGTTGCAAGATATTTTGGGGAATAGAGGGGGCTTTCTCCCAAGCCTTTAGGTGACTACGTCCGATTAGAAAGACTCCGCCGCGTGGCTCCTCTCGCAGGTACAAGTCGCTGTTTCGAGGTGCCCTGAAGAGGGCGAGGCTAAATTGGAGTGGGAGGTGGCAGAAGCAACTGAATTGTTGGGACCTGAGCGAGTTCTGCTCATCAATCGGCCCCAACTGGGCGCTTGATTGTTTCCGTAGTAAGTGAGCCTTTGGCGTGTCCCGAAGTAATCATGAACTTTGAATCACCCATTTCTGAGGGCCCAGACGAAGAAGCTATCGCAAAAATTCTCGGATGGTGCGCCACCAATTTGCATGTGCGGCGCCGAGATATCTTGCTGGTTGGGCTTTGGTGTTGGGGCTTACGACGGCGAGGCAAAGGTCATTTGGTTCGCCAGGCTTTTCGTAGCTGTATTTGCGTTCACAGGCGTTGCGCTAGTTGCTCTCGCTATTTTCGGCTAAGTAAGCGTAGGGAGATAAATCGTGTTAATGCGCGCGTTCAGCACGTGTTCTCGCGCGGTGGCCGATGTCGCAACGCGAGCGTTGGCAACCCTGCTGCTCGATGCGTTCAAGTTGCTTCAACCGTTCTATGGTCATGATTTCGGAATCCCGTTCCCATCCACGGAAAAATGTCTTCTTCGAACGGGCGGATGAATTTGTCGGCGTGGCTATCGGCCCACTCGATCTTCTGCAAGGCGAACCATTCGTGGGCTGTGACTTCAGAGGAATTGGCGGCTGCAGCATCGCCTGCTGCCTTGGCCGCTTTGCGGCGCTCGCCGAGGTCCATGCGAGCCAGGAGTTGCGGACGGCGTCACACCTCTCTCGGGCGTCGGCCAGGCTGGTATTAGGGGGCTGCCGAAGGTGAACTACTTCTTCTTGCTGTCGAAGCGGTACTTTCCCTGCTGCTATTTGCCGCCACTGGTGGCTGGATTTTTTCGACCTGCATTGGGCATAAAAAAGGCCGAAAGCCCCGCGTTTGCGTGGCTTATCGGCCTTCGCTGTACCGTATTCGATGGTTGAATGGTGGAGCGGAGGAGGATCGAACTCCCGACCTTCGCATTGCGAACGCGACGCTCTCCCAGCTGAGCTACCGCCCCACTTCGGGGATCGAGTGTAGCGGGCCGGGCTGGGGGGCGCTAGTCCTGGCGTTCGGTTCCTCGGGCTCAGTTCTGCTGGGCCAGCAAGGGGGCGAGGTCGGGCTCCAGTGCGGCGCGGCGCCAGCCGGACAAGGCGTCGGGCCAGTCGCCGTGGTCGAGCAGGGCTTCGAGCCAGCGACGCGAAGCGAGCACGCCGTCGGGCAGGCCGAGGGCGGCGCTGCGGGTGGCCACGGCTTCCTGCAATTGGCGCAGGCGCTGTTTGTCGCGGGTTTCGGCGACGCCGGCGTCGGGGGTCTGGTCTTCGTCGGCCAGCTCGGTGCTCAGTGCGGCCCAGATGGCGTCGCCGAGTTTGCGCGGGGCCTTGGGGTGGGCGTCGAGTTGGCGCTGCAGGGCATCGCGGTCGGCCGGGACCTGGCGCGCGATCGAGACGGCGAGTTCGTTGTCGAGAATCCAGCTGCGCGGGCGGTCGCTGTCGCGCGCATAGGCGTCGCGCCAGCGCAGCAGGCGCACCAGGCGGCGCTGCGCGGGCAGGTCGAGGAACTGGGCGCTGCGCATGGACAAATGCGGCCAGCGTTCCGGGGCTTCGTTCTCGGCGTTGAAGACGGTGCGGGCGGCGTCTTCGTCGAGCCAGGCGCGGCGGCCGAGCGGGGCGAGCAGGCCGTCGAGGGCGTCGAGCATGGCGAACAGGTGGCGCACGTCGTCGGCGGCGTATTCGAGCTGCGAGGGCGACAGCGGGCGGCGCATCCAGTCCGAGCGGGTCTCGCCCTTGGCCAGGGCGACGCCGGTCAGTTGTTCGACCAGCTTCTGATAGCCCAGGCCGCTGCCGATGCCGGCCAGGGCCGCGGCTTGCTGGGTGTCGAACAGCGGCTTGGGCACCACGCCGCAGGCATGCTTGAAGGCGACCAGGTCCTCGCTCGGGCTGTGCACGATCTTGAGGATGGCCTCGTCGGCGAGGATCGGCGCCAGCGCTTCGGCGATGCCGGGGCGCAATGGGTCGACCAGCAGGATTGTCGGTTCGTCCCCGTCGGCGCGCTCGATCGCGATCTGCACCAAGGCCAATTGCGGCCAGTAGGTGCGTTCGCGGATGAATTCGGTGTCCAGCCCGATGCGCTCGGGCTTGACCTCGAAATGCGCTTGCAGCGCGGCGGGGGTGTTGATCCAGACGGGCATGTTTCGGTTCTTTCGCGTGGCCGGCGTCGAGGTTGCCGGGGCGGGCGACAATAGCCTACTTTTCGCGGCGACGCGTCGCGGCGGGTGCGCGGCGGCTTAGGCCGGCCAGAGCAGGCAAGCCATGGACAAGACGAAGCCCGGGACGAACCGCCCTCTGCAGGATCACCACATTGCCTGAACATGGCGCCGCGGTCGAAGCGATATGCTGCGTCCCATCGATCGCCAAGACGGTTCCGGAGAGGTTGCAGGTTGCGCGCATTGATGTGGTCAGGCATCGCCGCGATAGGGCTGCTGGTCGGATGCACCGATCGGGGCGGTAAGGCGTCGTCGCAGGATGGCGGCGCGCGTGCGCCGATCGTGACGATCAGCGCCGACCAGGCGGTGTCGCCGGTGCCGCCGTGGCGGGCGCCGGTCATCGCGGTCACGGCCGAGAACCTGGACGACTTGAACAAGCGCGGCGAGGCGGCGCTGGCCGCCGGCCGGCTGCATGCCGACGCCGATTCGGCGATACCGATCTATCTGGCCCTGCGCGCCTACGCACCGGACGACCGCCGTTTCGCCAAGGGGCTGGATAAGGCCGTGGCGCTGTTGCTCGTCGAAGGCGACACGGCGTTGAAAGGCATCGACGACGAGCCCTTGTCCCTGCGCGGCGCCCACGAGGCGGCGGCGGTGGCGCGGGTGGCCGCGCCCGAGCACCGCAAGGTGGTGGCCTATCTGGAACGCGTCGACCGTGCCGACCAGGCCCAGGAGGCCAACCGCCTGGGCGAGGAAGACTTGAACGCCGGCCGCGTCGGCGAGAACGGCAAGGGCGGGGCGCTGGCGCGGTTCCGCGAGGCCTTGGAACTGCGGCCGAACGATGCGCGCGCCTTGCAGGGTATCGCCGCGGCCGAGAGTGCGCTGATCCGGCGCGCCGAACTCGCCGCCGACCGCGACGATTACGCCGGCGCCGCGCGCTGGCTTGCGGCGGCGGCGCAGGTCCGGCCCAAGTTCGATACGGCGTCCACCGCCCAGGGGCGCATCGCGGCGCAGCGGCGGGCGCGGATCGGCGGCCTGCGCGACCAGGGCATCGCCGCGCTGCCGAAGTTCGGCGGCATCGACGTCGCCCGCGGGCATCTGGCGACCTTGCTGCGGATCGCCCCGGCCGGCGACCCGGCCGCGGCCGAACTGCGCGAGCGCATCGAGCTGGCGACCCATTACGGCTTGTTCCGCCCCGGCCAGGTGTTCACCGATGCGATGAACCTGGGCGGGCGCGGGCCGGCGATGGTGGTGATCCCGCACGGTGCGTTCCGTATGGGCGCCGAGACTGGCGAGGCGGGGTCGAGCGACGCCGAGCGGCCGACCCGCAATATCCGCTTCGAGCGCGGCGTGGCGATGTCGCGCTACGAGATCACCGTCGGCGAGTTCCGCCGTTTCATGAATTCGACCAAGCACCGGGCCCGCGCGGCGCGGCGCGGCTATTCCACCGCCTACGACGAACGCAGCGGCAACCTGGTGCGGCGCGGCGGGGTCGACTGGCGCTCCGACTACGCCGGCAACCCGGCTGCCGACAACCTGCCGGTGGTGCACGTCAGCGCCAAGGACGCGGTGGCCTATGTCGAATGGTTGTCGGCGATCACCGGCCAGCGTTATCGGCTGCCGAGCGAGGCCGAGTTCGAGTACGCGCTGCGCGCCGGCAGCCAGGGCGCCTATCCCTGGGGCGACGGCTCGCCGCCGGCGCGGGTCGGCAACCTCACCGGCAGCCTCGACGCGTCGCCGAGCCGGCGCCATTGGCGCAACGCCTTCCAGGGCTTCGGCGACGGCGCCTGGGGGCCGATGCCGGTCGGCAGCTATGCGCCCAATGCATTCGGCCTTCACGACATGGCCGGCAATGTCAGCGAGTGGGTGGCCGATTGCTGGCACGACAACTACCGCCGCGCCCCACGCGACGGCGCGGCCTGGTTCAATCCGGGCTGCCGCACGCGGGTGTTGCGCGGCGGTTCCTGGTCGAGCTCGCCGGCGCAGTCGCGCGCGGCGTGGCGGCAGGGCACCAGTGCGGACACCACCAACGGGCGGCTCGGGTTCCGGATCGTGCGGGAAATTTGAGTCGGGTCGGTTCGAGTTGTTCGGTTTAAGTTGATGGGTTTGAGTTGGGTGGGCGCGGACCCGCGACAGGGTTCATGATGGAATCGCGCCGCTCGCAGGAGGCAGGCGGGTACGGTGGTTGCGGCTTCGGCCGCGGCCGGCAATCAACGGATCGGGCCTGGGCCCGTGGCAGTGGGGAGTGTGGACATGAGGATCGATCCCATGGGTGGCGCGAGTCGCGCGCAAGGGCGGCGCGGCTTCGGCGGGTTCCGTTGGTGGATCCTGGTGCTGTTCGCGATCTACGCGGCGTGGTCGTGGTTCGGCAGCGCCCAGACCGACCCTTACACCGGCGAAAAGGCCCATTACGGCGCCAGCGCCGACGAAGAAATACAGCTCGGCGCGCAGGCGTTCCAGCAGGTGCTCGGCGATGCCAATGCGCAGCGCGCGTTACTGCCGGACAACGCGCCGCAGAGCCAGGGCGTGCGCGAGATCGCCCAGCGCCTGATCAGCAAGGTGCCGCAGGTAACCGAGTCCTTGGCGGCGAGCAACGGCCAGGCCGCGCCGACCGACTACCGCAACTTCCAGTGGAACGTGGCGGTGATCAATTCGCAGGAGGCCAACGCTTTCTGCCTGCCCGGCGGCAAGATGGCGGTCTACACCGGTTTGTTCCCGGTGACCCAGAACAACGATGCCTTGGCGGTGGTGATGGGGCATGAGATCGCCCACGCGCTGTTGCGCCACGGCTCCCAGCGCATGGCCCAGCAGAAGCTGGTGCAGATGGGCCAGATCGCCGCGGGCATGGCGGTCGGCGGCATGGACCCGCAACAGCAGCAGATGGTGATGGGCGCGCTCGGCGCCGGTGCGCAGTACGGGCTGGTGCTGCCGTACGGGCGCAATCACGAAACCCAGGCCGATCAGGTCGGCTTGATGCTGGCGGCGGCGGCCTGTTACGACCCGCGCCAGGCGATACCGTTGTGGGAGCGCATGGCGCAGCTCGGCGGCGGCCAGCGCCCGGCGGAGTTCGCCTCGACCCATCCGGATCCGGCCAACCGCATCCAGACCTTGCAGGCGTTGATGCCGAAGGCGCTGCAGTTCTATCAGGCCAATTGCGCTAATCGGCCGTTGCGTTGAGGGAAGAGCAACAGCAACAGCAACAGCAACAGCAACAGCAACAGCAAATCCCCCTGGCCCCCCTTTTACAAAGGGGGGAACAGCACGGGCGAAGAGGGGTTGTTTGCTGCGACTTCGCCAGCCATAAAAAAACCGCCGAGAGGCGGTTTTTTTGTTGCGGCGCCAGCTTCGGGTCTGCAGCCTTTCCCGACTCCCGACTCCCGACTCCCGACTCCCGACTCCCGACTCCCGACTCCCGACTCCCGGCCCCTCAGAAACTCATGAACAGCCCGCCGTTGACCGGGATGTTGGCGCCGGTGATGAAGCCGGCGTCGTCGGCGGTCAGGAACTCGACGGTGCGGGCGATTTCGCTGGGCTTGCCGAGGCGGCCGACCGGGACGCTGTCGACGATGCGGCTGCGGATGTCTTCGGGCACGGCCATGACCATCGCGGTCTCGCAGTAGCCGGGCGAGACCGAGTTGACGGTGACGCCCTTGCGCGCCACTTCGCGCGCCAACGCCATGGTGAAGCCGTGCATGCCGGCCTTCGCCGCCGAGTAGTTGGTCTGGCCGAACTGGCCGGTCTGGCCGTTGACCGAGCTGATGTTGACGATGCGGCCGAAGCCGCGCTCGGTCATGCCGTCGACGGCGTGACGGCACAGGTTGAACACGCCGTCGAGGTTGACCCCGAGCACGTCGTCCCAGGCGCGTTTGTCCATCTTGCGCAGGCTGCCGTCGCGGGTGATGCCGGCGGCGTTGACCAGGATGTCGATGCCGCCGTCGTCGCCGACGATGCGTTCGATGGCCGCGCCGCAGTCGTCGTAGTCGGCGACGTTGGCCGCTTCGAAGCGGATGTCGAGCTCGCGGGTGAGGTCGGCGAATTCGGCGATGCGTTCCTCGCGCGTGCCCAGGTCGAGGGCGACGACGCGGCGGCCGGCGCGGGCCAGCGACAGGCAGATCTCGGTGCCGAGACCGCCGATGCCGCCACTGACGACGGCGATGCGTTTATTCATGGAGTTTTATCTCATGCGAAAGGCGCGGTGCATGCACGCGCCTGGGCCGTCCCCCGACGGCCCGACAAGAAACCACGCGCCGCGACCGCGACAGGCGGTCAGGCGGCGCGCAACAAAAAAGCGCGGCTCAACGCTCGCGCTTGTCGGTCTTCTGCTTCGGCGTCGTGGGCTGGCCTACGTTGCCGGACAGGTTCTGCTGGAACTCTTTCCACAAGGTCAAATTGCGTTCGGTGAGCTGGTTCATCATCGCCCAGGGCGTCTGCCCGAGCATGCCGCCCATCTGGTTGCGGAACTGTTGCTGCTGATCGAGGAACACCTGCATCGAGCGTTCCAGGTAGTTGCCCATGAAGCCCTGCAGCGAGTCGCCGTAGAACCGGATGATCTGGCTCAGCAACTGGGTGGAGAGCACCGGCTCGCCGTCTTGCTCGTGTTCGGAAATTATCTGCAGCAGGACCTGGCGGGTCAGGTCGTCGCCGGAGCGCGCATCGCGGACTTCGAATTCTTCGCCATCGACGATCAACTGCCGTACGTCTTCGATGGTGATGTAGCTGGAGATCTCCGTGTCGTACAGACGACGGTTCGGATACTTCTTGATAATTCGGGTCGAGGCCATGGAGCTTTGGCTCTAAAACGTGGTGCCTTGCAGCATGGCTCAGGGCGCAAGGGCTTGCAACAGGTACCGCGCTCCGGCGTCGACCGGCCGTCGCGGAGCCTGCGCGCGCGGGGTTTCGGCTGCCTGGGCGTAGCCGCGGACGCCGGTTGCAGGGGCGGCGAAGGGTATCGGCTACGGCGAGTGCGCGGCGCGGCCGTGGCGGTGTTGCGTCGAAGCGGGCAGGCCGGGACGATCGCGCGCCGGAACCGGAGACCCTGAACAGGTCTCCGGTGCGGCGAAGGCTTTCACCAGCCCGGGTTTTACCAAGCCGGGCTGTTACCAACCCCGACTGTTATCAGCCCCTGGTTGTTACCAGCCCCTGGCTGTTACCAGCCCATGTACTGGCCGCCGTTGGCGGACAGGTTGGCGCCGGTGATCCAGCTGGCTTCGTCGGGGATGAAGAAGCTGACCGCGTAGGCGATTTCCTCCGGCGTGCCGAGGCGGCCGGTCGGGATCTGGGCGACGATCTTGTTGCGCACGTCCTCGGGCACGGCCATGACCATGTCGGTGCCGATGTAGCCCGGCGAGACCGTGTTGACGGTGATGCCGAACTTCGCGTTTTCCTGGGCCAGCGAAATCGTGAAGCCGTGCATGCCGGCCTTGGCCGCGGCGTAGTTGGCCTGGCCGTATTGGCCCTTCTGGCCGTTGATCGAGCTGATCTGCACGATCCGGCCCCACTTGCGCTCGCGCATGCCCTCGATCACCGGGCGGGTGACGTTGAAGCAGGAGTTGAGGTTGGTGCCGATGACGTCGCTCCATTGCTGCGAGGTCATGCGGTGGAAGGTGGAGTCGCGGGTGATGCCGGCGTTGTTGACCAGGATGTCGACCGGGCCGATCTGGCGCTCGACGTCGCGGACCAGGGCCTCGGCCTGCTCGGGAGAGGACACGTCGCCGCTGGCGATCGCCACGTCGATGCCCAGTTCTTTCATCTGCGCCTGCCAGGCGCGCCCTTTGGCCTCGTCTCGAAAATTGGTCGCTACCTTGTGGCCCATCTTGGCGAGGCGTTGGACGATCGAGGTGCCGATGCCACCGGTACCGCCGGTGACGAGTGCAACGCGTGACTGCATCTGTACTCTCCTTGACCGCGACCGCGCGGTCTCGGACCGATTCTAGACAGCATTCGTCAAAGGATCGTTGTGCATCGCGGCGAGAGCCTTAGCACATTTCGGAATCTGTGCCGGACTAAACGAAACCTGTGCGCGTTCGAGCAGTTCCGTGACAGTCGCTACCGCGTCCAGGGCCTGCGGATCCTGGCCGAGGCCGCGCCAGGCGGCGCGCAGCGCGGGCAGGGGATCGGCCGCGTCGACCGGCTGGGCGGCATCGGACTTGGACAGCTTGCGGCCCTGCGCGTCGAGCAGCAGCGGCAAATGCGCATAGCGCGGTGTCGGCAGGCCGAGCGCGGCCTGCAGCAGGATCTGGCGCGGCGTCGAGTCGAGCAGGTCGGCGCCGCGCACGACGTCGCTGATGGCTTGCGCGGCGTCGTCGACCACGACCGCGAGTTGGTAGGCCCAGTAGCCGTCGGCGCGGCGCAGGACGAAGTCGCCGACCTCGCGGGCGACGTCCTGCGACTGCGCGCCGAGCAGGGCGTCGTCGAAGCCGGCTACGGCGCCGTCGGCGACGCGCAGGCGCACCGCCGCCTGCGGCGCAGCGCGACCGTGGCGCGGTGCGTGGGCGACGCAGCGGCGATGGATGCCGTGGTTCGCCGCCAGGTCGCTGCGGCTGCAATGGCAGAAGAAGGCGCGGCCCTCGTCGAGCAGACGGTCGAGTGCGGCTTGGTAGAGGCCGCCGCGCGCGCTTTGGCGCACGATCGGCTCGTCGCTGTGCAGGCCGAACGCAGCCAAGGCGCGTAGCTGCCGCTCGGCCGCGCCGGGAACTTCGCGCGGCGGGTCGAGGTCTTCGATACGGACCAGCCAGGTGCCGCGGTGATGGCGCGCGAGCAGCCAACTGCCGAACGCGGCCAGCAGCGAACCCGGATGCAGGTCGCCGGTCGGCGAGGGCGCGAAGCGGCCCCGGTACGGCGTCTGCATCCGCTCAGGCGAAGCGGTCGGTGAAGGATGTCCGGACAATGAACGAGCGCTCCGGCTGGGACGGGTTATGGCGGGATTCTCGTTGAATTAACGGTGGTTTCGCCACATTTGACCAGTGCGGCGATCGCGCCGCACACGAGGACAGGCGGCGACCACGCCGCGCATTTGGGAACAGGCGGCGACCACGCCGCATTGGACAGGGACGTCGACTGAAGCCGCGCACGGTGCGCGGCAAGACAGAGCCGTACGACCATGTTCAAACGCATAGCCCTTTTCCTGGCCACCAACCTGGCCGTGCTGATCCTGCTCGGCATCGTCATGTCGGTGCTGCAGAACGTCTTCGGCATCCGCCTGGGCAACAACGGCGGCATCCTGGTGATGGCGGCCGTGTTCGGTTTTGGCGGCTCGCTGATCTCGCTGCTGATGTCGAAGTGGATCGCCAAACGCACCACCGGCGCCCAGGTGATCGAACAGCCGCGCACCGAGACCGAGCAGTGGCTGGTCGCGACCGTGCGCCGCCAGGCCGAGGCGGCCGGCATCGGCATGCCCGAGGTGGCGGTCTACGACGCCCCGGAGATCAACGCCTTCGCCACCGGCGCCAACCGCAACGCAGCCTTGGTCGCGGTGTCGACCGGGCTGATACGGGCGATGAGCCGCGATGAAGCCGAAGCGGTGCTCGCCCACGAGGTCAGCCACGTCGCCAACGGCGACATGGTGACGATGGCCCTGATCCAGGGCGTGCTGAACACCTTCGTGCTGTTCGCCGCGCGCATCGTCGGCGGTTGGATCGACGCGATGCTCGGCGGCCAGCGCGAGTCGCGCGGCCCGGGCATCTTCTATTTCGTGGTGGTGATGGTGCTGGACTTGGTGTTCGGCCTGATCGCCAGCATGATCGCGATGGCGTTCTCGCGTTACCGCGAGTTCCGCGCCGACGCCGGCGGCGCCCAGCTCGCCGGCCGCCACAAGATGATCGCGGCGCTGCAGCGTTTGTCGCAGACCTACGGCCAGAGCACCTTGCCGAACCAGGTGCAGGCCTTCGGCATCAGCGGCGCGGTGGGGCATGGGTTGTCGCGCCTGATGCGCAGCCATCCGCCGCTGGAGGAGCGCATCGAGGCGCTGCGCAATGCGCCGGAGCAGCGTTCGTCGGGTGTGGTGATGCGTTGAGGTCGTCGGTGCGATAGGCCGCAATTGCGCGGCTGAGAGCAGAAGCAAATCCCCCCTGGCCCCCCTTTTTCAAAGGGGGGACGGCAAAGGCAGGGCGCTGTTGGCTGATGCCACCAACAAAAAACCGCCTTTCGGCGGTTTTTTGTTGCGGCGGAGAGGTCGGTTCTTCAGCCTTTCCCGATTCCCGATTCCCGATTCCCGATTCCCGATTCCCGATTCCCGATTCCCGATTCCCGATTCCCGATTCCCGATTCCCGAATTACTGGAAGTCGTAATCCATGTCCGGCCCGGCCGCGGCCAGGAAGTGGCCCTGGGCGTAGTCGATGCCGGCGCCGAACAGCAGGCTCATGCTGGCGGCGTCCTGGACGAATTCGGCGATGGTCTGCCGGCCCAGTTCGCGCGCCTTTTCGGCGATTTCGCGCACGCGCTGCTGGTGGTCGGGGTTGGAGGTGAGGTCGATCATGTAGCCGCGGTCGATCTTGAGGAAGGCGGCGTCGAAATGGTTGAGCAGCTGGAACGAGTTGAGGCCGGCGCCGAACTGCTCCAGGCCGACGCGTACGCCGTACTGGGAGATGCGCGACTGCAGTTCCTGCGCGGCGCGCAGGTTGGTGAAGACCTTGGACTCGGGCAATTGCAGCACCAGCAGCTTGCCGTCGGCGCCGTACTTGGCCAGTTGTTCGACCACGTGCTGGATCAGGCTTTCGTCCTGCAGCGAGGCCTGGGTGATCTTGACCAGCAAGGTGGTGCGGCGGCCCTGGCGCATGCGTTCGCCGATGACCTGGATGGCCTTGCCGACCACCCAACGGTCGATCTCCCACAGCAGGCCGTGTTCTTCGGCGATCTGCAGGAACGACAGCGGCTGCACCAGTTCGCCGCCGACTTCGCCCGAGGGGCTGTTCTGCATGCGCAGATAGGCCTCGTACATTTCCATCGGCTCGCCGTGCAGATTGATCAGCGGCTGGTAGTTCATGACGAAGCGGTCGGCGTCGAGGGCGTCGCGGATGCGTCCGACCCAGGCGGCGATGCGTTCTTCCTCGGCGCGGTCGGCTGCGCCCGGGTCGAACAACTCGGTGCGGTTGCCGCCGACGTCGCTGGCCGACTGCAGGCACTGGCTGGCCTTGCCGAGCACTGCGGTGATGCTGGCGATCTTCTCGCCGATCTGCACGCCGCCGACGCTGGCGGTGGCGCTCAGCGACAGGCTGTCGGTCTCCAGCACGTGGTCGGCGAACGCTGCGCGGATGCCTTCGGCCAGGTTGGAGGTGTGCATGTGGTCGCTGTGCCGGGTCAGCACCGCGAACTGGTGCTCGCCGAAACGCGCGGCGATGTCGTCCGGGCCGATCGCCGCGCGCAGGCGCTCGCCGCAGGCGGCGATGAGCTGGTCGGCCTGGTCCAGGCCGATTTCCTGCAGCAGCTGGTTGTAATGGTCGGGTTCGAGCAGCAGCAGGCCGTGGTGGGCCGAGTTCTGCGCCGCATCCGACACCGCGTCTTCGAGCGCGCGCAGGAAGGTGGCGCGGTTGAGCAGGCCGGTGACCTGGTCGCGCTGGCGCAGCGCTTCCACTTCGCGGGCGAGCTCGGGGTCGATCTCCTGGCGGCGCAGCACCACCTGCAGGCAATGTTCGCCCTCATAGGTGGCCGCGGTGAATTCCATGACCGCCGGGAAGGCGTTGCCGTCGAGCGCGCGGGCCTGGGTCTCGTAGCTCGGCGGCGGCGGTTCGCCCTTGCTGAGCTGCTTGAGCAATTGCTTGAAGCCGTCGACCTGGGAAGGCGCGACCAGGTCGAGCAGGGACATGCCTTCGATGTCGTCGAAGGACTCGAAACCGAAGATTTCCAGGTACGCGGCATTGGCACGGATGTGCATGCCTTCGTGGATGTAGGCGATCGGATCGCGCGAGGAGTCGATCAGCGCGTCGCAACGGCGTTCGGTCTCGCGCACCTGGGCCTCGAGGCGCCGCAGCGAGCGGCGCGCTTCCAGGTCGGCCCATTCGGCGCGCACCGCGTTCTGCACGTGGGCGACGTTCGAGCGCAGCACCACGCCGCGCGCACCGATCTCCAACGCGCCGAGCAGGGCGGCGTCGTCGATCGATTCCAACAGCACCAGCACCGGCAGGTCTTTGCCGCTGGCGTCGACGCTCTGCATCAACTTGGCCAGCGAGACGTTGCGCGAGTTGCGCGCCGCCAGCACCAGGTCCGGTGGATGTTGCAGGATCAGTGCGGCGACTTCCTGTTCGTTTTCCGGCCGTGTCGGCCGTACCGCGATGCCGCTGTTGCGTAGCCCGCTGACGATGGCCTCCGCCGCCTCGACGCTGTCGTCGACGATCAACAAGCGCAGCACCATGTCTTTGCCGAATTGCATTGACCACCTCCGTGGGCCGGTTTTATGACATGAAGCGCCGGCCTCGTCCATGCAAGGTCGAGAATCTGTGACCCGTTGAGGAGTTCGATCGCGCCGCGGACGTACGCCGCGGGCGCATCTGCGTCCGCGTACGGTTCCTCGGCGTTCCCCAATCAAACCCCAACCAGATTACAACCTTACAACGGACGCTTGCCCGGGTCGCCTGCCACTTCTCGCACCAACTTGGGCACCAGGTAGCCCGACAGGCGCGCGGCCAGCTGCCGGTGCAGGGCGCGGGCGCGCTCGTCGGCGACCTCGAAATGGGCCGAACCCTGCACCCGGTCGAGCTGGTGCAGGTAGTAGGGCAACACGCCGGCGGCGTAGCTGCGCTCGCTCAGCGCGGCCAGGGCCTCGACGCTGTCGTTGACGCCGCGCAGCAACACCGCCTGATTGAGCAAGGTCGCGCCGCTGGCTCGCAGGCGGCGCATGGCCGCCTCGACCTCGGCGTCGAATTCGTTGGCGTGGTTGGCGTGCAGCACCACCGCGACCGGCCACGGCAGGCGTTCGAGCCAGGCCTGCAGCGCCGCGTCGACGCGCTCGGGCAGGACCACCGGCAGACGGGTGTGGATGCGCAGGCGCTTGAGCTGGGGGACCTGGGCCAGGGCCTCGGTCAGTTCTTCGAGCTTCGGCGTGGCCAGCGACCAGGGGTCGCCCCCGGACAGGATGACCTCGTCGATGCCGGCGTCGGCGCCGATCGCGGCGACCGCGTCGCGCCAGCCCCCGGCCGCGGCGGTTTCTTCGGCATAGGGAAAGTGACGGCGGAAGCAGTAGCGGCAGTGGACCGCGCAACTGCCGGTGGCGATCAGCAGGGCGCGGCCGTTGTACTTGCGGATCACGCCGTGCCCGGCCTTGGCCGCGCCGTCGCCGACCGCATCGAGGCTGAAACCCGGCATCGGCCGCATTTCCTCGTCCAGCGGCAGGACCTGGCGCAGCAGGGGGTCGTTCGGGTCGCCGTGGCGCATGCGGGCGACGAAGCCGCGCGGCACCCGCAGCGGGAACTGCGCGGCGGCGGCATCCGACAGCGCCAGGGCCGCATCGGACAGGCCGAGCAGGGCCAGCAGCTCGCGCGGGTCGCGCACGGCGTCGCGCCACAGCGCCTGCCAGCGCGCGCCGGCGACCGGCGGGGTCTGGCCGACGGCTGCGGATGCGGGCGAGGGGGCCTGCTGTAAGGAGGCTTGAGCAGCGGGTATCATGCGGGGCTAGCCTTCAGGGTTCCGATTACGGCGCCCGGGTCCCGCCGCCGCGGTGAATCGCAGCGGATGGGCCGGCGCAGCCCGACATTCTAGCCTTCCGCCGCCACAGGCAGGTCCCGGTTTCGCGGACCCCTGGGCCCGTCGCAGGCCGGCCCGGGATCGCACCGGACGACGGCCGCGGCCACCGCCGACCCGCCCGGTGCGGGGGTGACCGGAACCCAATCGCAACGCCACACTCATTATTCGCAGGAGTTTCAGCATGGCCAGCTATGGCATGAACGACGTCAAGAACGGGATGAAGATCCTCGTCAACAACGAGCCTTGCGTCATCACCGATACCGAGTACGTCAAGCCGGGCAAGGGCCAGGCCTTCACCCGCGTGAAGTACCGCAATATCAAGACCGGCCGCGTGGTCGAAATGACCATGAAGGCGACCGACGACCTCGAGGCCGCCGACGTCATCGACACTGACATGCAGTACCTCTACAGCGACGGCGAGTACTGGCACTTCATGAACCAGGAAAGCTTCGAGCAGGTCCAGGCCGACAAGTCCGGCATGGGCGGCGCGGAAAAGTGGCTCAAGGGCGAGGAAGCCTGCGTGGTGACCTTGTGGAACGGCGTGCCGATCATGGTCCAGCCGCCGAACTTCGTCGAACTGAAGATCGTCGAGACCGACCCGGGCGTGCGCGGCGACACCTCGGGCGGCGGCGGCAAGCCGGCGACCCTGGAAACCGGCGCGGTGGTGCGCGTGCCGTTGTTCGTCAGCCAGGACGAGATCATCAAGGTCGACACGCGCTCGGGCGAGTATTTCAGCCGCGCGAAGTAAGCCTGTTGCGAACCGTGGCCGCTGCGGCGGCCGCGGTCTGGCCGCGGCGCCTTCCGGCGCCAGCCAGGCGCCGGGCCGGCCGCTTGCGGTCGTCATCGGCAAAGAAAGCATGATGTAACCCCGCCGGCCCACAATCGGTGCTGGTACAGCCGCAACCGCGGGCCGCGCAGCGACCCCGATCGGCGCCATGCCGCCGGCCTGGCGGCCACCACCGGAGCCTGCCGGGCCGGTGCCCACAGCCTCACGAGCGAGCGCATATGACCCACGAACATCTGCCCATCGCCTGCGACCTGTTGATCGAAGCGGGCTGGGTGGTGCCGGTCGAACCGCATGCGGTGGTGCTCGAAGACCATGCCGTGGCGATCAAGGACGGCGTCATCGTCGGCCTGCTGCCGAGCGCCGAAGCGCGCACGCGCTACGCCGCCGCGCAGACGGTGTCGCGGCCCGAGGCCGCGCTGATCCCGGGCCTGGTCAACGCCCATACCCACAACCCGATGACCCTGCTGCGCGGGATCGCCGACGATCTGCCGCTGATGGAATGGCTGCAGGGCCACATCTGGCCGGTCGAAGGCGCGGTGATCGGGCCGGAGTTCGTCGAGGACGGCATCACCCTGGCGATCGCCGAGATGCTGCGCGGCGGCACCACCTGCGCCAACGAAAACTATTTCTTTCCCGATGTGCAGGCCGCGGTCTACAAGCGCCACGGTTTCCGCGCCCGGGTCGGCCTGCCGGTGATCGATTTCCCGACCGCCTGGGCCAAGAGCTCCGACGAATATTTCGACCGCGCCGGCGAAGTGCACGACCTGTGGCGCGACGATGCGCTGGTCGCGACTACGTTCGCGCCGCATGCGCCGTACACGGTGAGCGATGCGAACTTCGAGCGCATTCGCATGCTCGCCGACCAGCTCGACCTGCCGATCCATCTGCACACCCACGAGACCGCGCAGGAAGTCGCCGACTCGATCAAGCTGCACGGCCAGCGCCCGTTGGCACGCCTGGACCGGCTCGGCCTGGTCACCGACCGCCTGATCGCGGTGCACATGACCCAGCTCACCGACGCCGAGATCGCCCTGTGCGCCGAGCGCGGCGTCAGCGTGGTGCATTGCCCGGAATCCAATCTCAAGCTGGCCTCGGGTTTCTGTCCGACGTGCAAGCTCGATCAGGCCGGGGTCAACCTGGCGATCGGTACCGACGGCTGCGCCAGCAATAACGACCTCGACATGTTCGGCGAGACCCGCACCGCGGCGTTCCTGGCCAAGGCCGTTGCCAACGACGCCTCGGCCCTGGACGCGTTCAAGTCGCTGCGCGCGGCCACCCTCGGCGGCGCCAAGGCGCTCGGCTTCGAAGCCAAGATCGGTTCGATCGAGATCGGCAAGCAGGCCGACCTGGTCTGCGTCGACCTCGGCCAGCTCGAAACCCAGCCGGTGCACCACGTGGTCTCGCAGTTGATCTATGCGACCGGCCGTCACCAGGTCAGCGACGTCTGGATCGCCGGGCGCAGCAAGCTGCGCCAGCGCGAGCTGATCGACATGGACACCGCGGCCCTGGTCGCGAACGCCCGGCAATGGCGCGAACGCATCGCGACGATCCGGCGCTGAGCGCGATCGACGCGACGCGATCGCCATCCGGTGCTGTCGCCGTGCGCTTGCGCAGCCTCGACGGCGCATCGGCGGCGCTTGCTTCACACTATCGATCCACACGCCGCGGGCACGGCCCGCGCCACGCCGGACCGATCCTCCCGCGCTCTGCGCGAAGAGAACGCTCCGCAACGATCCGCAGCAATGACGGGCAGGAAGTCATGAGCGCAGCCAATTCGACCCCGCACACTCCCTCCGACACGTCCGAGGGCGCAAGCACCGCGGCCGAGCACGATAATTTCAGCCAGGCCGAACTCGACAAGTTCGGCGCCCTGGCCAATCGCTGGTGGGACCCGGAAGGCCCGCAAAAGGCCTTGCACGCACTCAACCCGGCGCGCCTGGGCTACGTCGCCCAGCGCGCGAATCTGCGCGATGCGCAGGTGCTTGACGTCGGTTGCGGCGGCGGTCTGCTGAGCGAAGCCCTGGCCGCGGCCGGCGCGCAGGTCACCGCGATCGATCTGGCGCCGGAACTAATCAAGGTCGCCAAGCTGCATCGCCTGGAGACCGGCGTCGCCATCGACTACCGCTTGCAGCCGGCCGAGAGCCTGGCCGAGGAAATGCCGGGCCGCTTCGATGCGATCACCTGCATGGAGATGCTCGAACACGTGCCCGATCCGGCCGCGGTCGTGCGCGCCTGCGCGCGCCTGCTCAAGCCCGGCGGACGCCTGTTCCTGTCGACCCTCAACCGCACCCCGGCGGCGTTCGCGCTGGCCATCGTCGGCGCCGAATACGTGGCGCGGGTGCTGCCCAAGGGCACCCACCAGTACCGCGACTTCATCAAGCCGTCCGAACTCGCCGCCTGGTTGCGCGAGGCCGGCCTGCGGATGGAGGACGTCAGCGGCCTGATGTACGAGCCCTGGCGCAACGCGGCGCGGGTGATCTCGCGCACCGACGTCAACTACCTGGCTTGTGCGCTGAAGCCGGAGCTCGACGCATGACCGCCGCTTCGCTCGGCCAGGCCGACGCACGCGCCTTTCCGAAGGCGGTGCTGTTCGATCTCGACGGCACCTTACTCGACAGCGCGCCGGACATGCTGGCCGTCGCCAACCGCATGCGCGCCGATCGCGGTCGCGACCCGATCAGCCTCGACCTTTTGCGTCCGCACGTGTCGAAGGGTTCGCGGGCCATGATCGGCGCGGCCTTTCCCGATATCGACGCCGGCCAGCGCGACGGCTGGGTGCAGGAATTCCTCGACCTGTACGAAAACGAACTCGGCCTGCACGGCGCACCGTTCGAGGGCGTCGAGCCGATGCTGGCGGCGCTGGAAGCGGCCGGCTGCGTCTGGGGCATCGTCACCAACAAACCCGAATACCTCGCGCGCAAGCTGATCCCGTTGCTCGGTTGGCAGACGCGCTGCGCGGTGCTGATCGGCGGCGACACCCTGGCGGTGCGCAAGCCCGATCCGCTGCCGCTGACCCATGCCGCCGAATTGATCGGCATGCGCCCCGGCGATTGCATCTACGTCGGCGACGACGAGCGCGACATCGTCGCCGCGCGCGCCGCCGGCATGGCCTCGGTGGTGGCGCTGTGGGGCTATCGCCTGGCCGAGGACGACCCGATCGCCTGGCAGGGCGACGTGCTGGTCGAGCTGCCTTCGAGTTTGAGCGAGCCAGGCGCATGGCCGGCGACGCGATGACCGCAGCGGCCTCCGCCGAACGCGACGATGCGCTGGAAGACTTCACCGGCAAGTGGCGTGCGCGCTGGCCGGAATGGTCGGTGGCCGAAGTGTTCGTGCCGCGCGCCCAGCGCGGCACCGCGGTGGCCTGGGCGAGCCTGCAGCAGGAACTGACCGACGCCGCCTGGGGCGGCAGCGATGCCGCGCCCGGCGAAGCCAAGCTCGGCTGGTGGATCGAAGAACTGCAGGGCTGGAGCCAGGGCCGTCGCCGGCACCCGCTCGGTTTGGCCCTGCAGCGGCAAGCGGCGCCGTGGAAGGCGCTGGCGGTGATGCTGCCGTCGCTGCGCGACAGCCGCGAACGCCCGGGCGACCGTAACGAGGCCTTTGAGGCCTTGACCCCGCTGGCCGAGGCCATCGGCGCCATCGACCTGGCCCTGTTCGGGCCGGTACCGGGGCAGTTGGCCGAAGCGGCGGTGGCACCGATCCTGTCCTCGCTGCTGGAAGCGCGACTGGTCCTGCAGGGCGACGCGGCGGTGCCGCTGAGCGTGGTCGCGCGCAGCATGGCGCGTCCGGGCGAGGGCGCGGCGGCCGAATGGAGCCGCGAACTGCTGGCCCAGTGGCCGGCCCGCGGCGGCTCGACCGTGCCGCGGCGCTTGTGGACGGCCCTGGCCCATACCCGCCTGCAACGCGGCGACGCGGCCCGGCCGCTGTCGCCGTGGACGGCCTTGCTGGCGGCCTGGCGCGGCGCCCGCAACTGACCGTTGCAGGGCCGGGCAGGGGGCGCCCGGCCCCCTGCGGCTAGAATGACGGCGTTGCGTTCCCCCCACGCGCCCCCATGTCTGCCGTCGTGAATCCTCCCAAGACCCCCTCCGCACTCAAGCCCGTCCTGCCCGATGTCGCCTTCGACGCCGCCGCCGCGGCGCGACCGCTCGATTGGGTCGGGATGTCCAACATCGCCTTGCCGCTGCGGATCGCCGCGGCCGACGGCAGTTCGATCCAGGTCGCGGCCTCGGTCGACGTCTCGGTGAATCTGCGCGATGCCGACGCGCGCGGCATCCACATGTCGCGCATGTACCTGCATCTGCAGAACGCCTTCGCCAGCGAGACGGTGACCCCGGCCGGCCTGCGTCGCGTGCTGCAGAGCCTGGTCGACGGCCAGGGCGGCATTTCCAGCGCCGCGCGCCTGGTCCTGCGCTACGAGCAGTTGCTGCTGCGTCCGGCGCTCGCCAGCCACAACGCCGGCTGGAAGCGCTACCCGGTCGAGATCGACGCGCGCCTGCTCGACGGTCACTTGCACCTGGGCCTGCGTTTCGCGGTCGAGTACTCCAGCACCTGTCCGGCCTCGGCGGCGCTGTCGCGCCAGCTCAACGCCGAACGCTTCGCCGACGACTTCGCCGCCGCCCATCCGTTGTCGACCGCGGTGGTCAGCGATTGGCTGGCGTCCGAACGCGGCCTGGCGGCGACACCGCACGCCCAGCGCAGCCGCGCCGACGTCCGCGTCGAACTGCGTCCGGCTTTCGACGAAGTCCCGCTGGTGGCCCTGATCGACGCGATCGAACACGCCCTCGGCACGCCGGTGCAGACCGCGGTCAAGCGCGAGGACGAGCAAGCCTTCGCCCGTCTCAACGCCGAAAACCTGATGTTCTGCGAAGACGCCGCGCGCCGTGTCGCCGCCGCCTTGTCGCACGACAAGCGCATCGAACGTTTCGACGCGCAGATCGCCCACTTCGAAAGCCTGCACGCGCACGACGCCGTCGCCCGGGTCACCGGGCAGGGCGCCCGCGACTGACGCTGCGACGCGGCGATGTCCTACGGATAGTCGGCATCGCGGCGACGTAACGGACGTGTAGCATCTCCTCCAGGCCGCGGCAGGATCGCTGCGGCAATGCATGGAGGCGTGTGCGAGTGCACAGATTCGAGGCCCAAACCGTGACGGCCCCCTCCCCCGGAGCGCGAGGCCCATGGGCTATGCTCGGTTCACCAGACTTGTGACCGGAAGGGGCATGGGGAAACCCTCGCGTCGAGCCTGGCAGACCCTGTTGGTGCTGCTGGGAATGTGGGTGGCGACGATCGTGTCGGCGCAATCCTTGGGCCTGGCTTCGCCGGGCCGCGCCTCCTATGCGTCGCCGTCGCTGAGTCTGTCCCGCCTGGGCCAGGACCCGGTGCCGGCGCGGATACTCGGGGGCGAATTCGATCGCGAGTTCGTAAGCATCGCCGGCAACCAGATTTCGGCGCCGCGGCGCCAGCCGGTGTGGTGGCGGGTGACGGCCGACCAGGACGTCGCCGAATCCGATGCGCCGCAGTTGGTGATCAGCCGGCCCTATCGCCGCGAGATCGAACTGTGGCGCCCGGGCGACGCGGTGCCGATGCGGCGTTCGATCTACGGGCCCGACACCGACTTCAGCCATTCCACCCGCTTCATCGTCTTTCCCTTGCCGAAGGGCCTGCGCCGCGGCGACTCGCTGTACCTGCGCGTGCTGACGGTCGACGTGCTGCCGTCCAAGGTGACGATCCAGCCGCTGGCGAAGGTCCAGCGCGAGGACATGCTGCACGTGGGCCTGCGCAGCGTGGTGCTGACCGCGATGGGGGTGGCGGCGGTGCTCGCGTTCGGTTTCTGGGCTGGTCTGCGCGAGCGCGGCTATGCCTACCTCGGCCTGACCCTGGTCCTGCAGATCCTGACCCTGACCGCCGACGGCGGCGAGATGCGCGCAATTCCCTGGCTCGACGAGATCGCCCCGGACGGGCGCACCAACGTCGTGCTCAATACCGCGGCGGTGCTCGCCAGCATTCGCTTCTTGATCTTCTTCCTCGGCCTGCGCACGACCCAGCCGAAGGTCGCACGCATCCTCGATTACTGCAGCGTCTCGCTCGGCGCGCTGCTGCTGGTGTCCTTGTTCCGGACCTGGAAGCACAGCGCGCTGTTCGGCAATCTCAACCTGCTGTTGGTGATCGCGCTGGTGCTGTACTGCACCGTGGTGGCGATCTGGCGGCGCCAGCGCGAGGCGTATTTCCTGCTGCTGGCGTGGTCGCCGTTGATGGTGCTGCTGGTGGTCCTGGTCGGCGCCAATCACGAGTGGTGGCCGGAGTACGCCTGGCTGGAATATTCCTTCCCGGTCGGCCTGGCCTTCGGCGGGCTCGGCCTGTTGCTCGGCCTGACCTCGAAACTGCAGCAACTGCGGCGCGACCGCGACACCGCCAATCGCCTGGCCACCTACGACAGCCTGACCGGGGCGATGACGCGCGCGGCGATCTCGCAAAGCCTGCGCGGCGCGGTGGAGAGCGCGCACCGTTCGCACCGGCCCTTGTCGGTGGTGTTCTTCGACATCGACCACTTCAAGCGCATCAACGACGAACACGGCCACCGCGTCGGCGACGAAACCCTGCGCATCGTTTCGCTGCGCACCCGCAATCGTTTGCGCGCCTACGACCTGTTCGGCCGTTACGGTGGCGACGAAGTGCTGGTGGTGTTGGCCGACACTTATCTGCGCGACGCGATCCGGGTCGCCGAGCATCTGCGCGAATCGGTCAGCGGCAGCCCTCTGTCGATCGACGGCCGCCTGTTGCCGGTCAGCCTGAGTCTCGGCGTGGCCGAGCTGCGCACCGGCGAAACCCCGGAGCAGTTGCTCGAACGCGCCGACGCCGCCTTGTATGCGAGCAAGTCGGCCGGGCGCGACCGCGTCACCGGCCACAGCGTCGCGCCCGAACGCGAGGTCGTGTCATGAACCCGCCGGACGGCGCGAGCCCGGCCACGGTCTCGGCGGCGCAGTTGCGCACCGGCGATCTGCTGCTGATGCGCAGCCGTAACGAGCTGGCGACGTTGACCACCTGGTTCGGCGACAGCGACTACGACCATGTGCTGTTGGTCGGCCGCGCCGGTTGCGTGATCGATTTCGGCGCCGGCGGCGTGGTCGAGCCGGCCCTGGACGAACGCCTGGGCGCAGCCGATGTGGTCGCGGTGGACGTGCGCCGCCCCTTGTCGGGGCAGGGCGAGGACTTGCAGGACAACGACCGCATCGCCGTGCTGGCGCATGCCTTGTCCTTGCGCCGGCCGAACTATGCCGGCGACCCTTTGCGCGCGCTCGGCGTGCTCGCGGCGGTACGCGAGCGCGAGCTGCCGCCGCAACCGGCCTTGCGCCGGGTGCTGTACGAAGCCTTGCAGCGCGTCGCCCGCGCCGGCGCCGATGCGATGACCGCGAGCGAATTCGTCTATCGGTGCTTCGCCGAGAACCCGGTGCAGCCGCCTGGGCGCCTGGCGCCGCAGCTGACCCCGATGGCGGCGCGCGCTGCGCCGTTTCCGCAGATCGATTGGCCGGCGTTGTGGCTGCAGATCGCACCGTGGTTGCCCGAGGAACGCCGCCTGTTGCCGTCGTTCGACGGCGACGCGGGCGTCGACGACGGCGATTTCTACATCGCCACGACCGCGGCGCGTTCGCGGCTCGGTCTGATCTCGACCGGCGCCGGCCTGCTCGCGGCGGGGCCGCGCCAACCGAATCCGAAGTGGCTGCGCCTGTGCGAGCTGGAACGCTCGCCTTCCTACGAGCCGCTCGGTCGCCTGTATTCGGCGCCCGGCGCCACTTGAGCGCCAGATAGCTCTTACGGCGTCGGCGCTTTCGCCGCCTGGGTCGCTTGCCCGCGTTCCAACACCAGCAGCGGGTCGACCCGCACGTCGAACCAGTTCATGCCCCAGTGCAGGTGCGGGCCGGTCGCGCGTCCGGTCGCGCCGACCGCGCCGAGGGTCTGGCCCTGGGCGACGCGGTCGCCGACTTTGACGTCGATGCGCGACAGGTGCAGGAAGTTCGAGCTGACGCCGTGGCCATGGTCGAGCAGCACGGTGCCGCCGGTCAGGTACAGGCCGGGCTTGGCGAAGGTGACTACGCCGGCGGCCGGCGCCGCGATCGCGGTGCCGGTCGGCGCGGCGATGTCCATGCCGGAATGGCCGGAACCTTTCTGGCCGTTGTAGACGCGCTGGTTGCCGAAACGGCCGCTGATGCGGCCGCGCACCGGCCAGACGAAGGGCTGGGCGAAATCGGCGCGGTCGTCGTCGCGCGCGCGCGCGGCGGTGACTTCGGCCTGCTCGCGCTCGATGCGCGCGGCGATCTCCGGCGGCGGGTTGACGGTCTTGGGCGGCACGCCCTGGATGTATTCGGTCGGGAAGTCGCGCGGCGTCACCGCGATGCGTACGGTTTCGGCGCGACCCGGCGCGGTCTCGACCTGCACGGCCACCGTCCCGCTGGCCTCGCGGCCGACGCCGAACACCACCGTGCCGTAGCCGGTCGTGCGCAGAACGCGCTCGCCGTAGCGCACGACGCTGCCGGCCGGGACCTTGCCGATCACCAGCGCGCCTTGCTGCACCGCCGGCGGAAACACGATGCGGGTGTCGGCCGGCGCGCGCGCCGGCGCCGCGACCGGCGCGGTTTGCGCACCGGCGAAGGCCACCGGGGCCAGCCACGCCGCGACCAGCATCGAGCCCGCGAGCACTGCCCTCATCGATTGAACGCCAGGCGCTGTCCGTTCGGTGCGCCGACCAGGGCGCTGCCGTCCCAGGCCAACACGCCATTGACCCAGGTCGAGGCGATGCGCGAATGGAAGGTGCGGCCCTCGAACGGCGACCAACCGCACTTGGACAGCACGTCCTCGCGCTGCACCGTGTAGGGCGTGTCGTCGATCAGCACCAGGTCGGCGGCATAGCCCTCGCGCAGGAAGCCGCGCCGGTCGACGTCGAACAGTTTGGCCGGCGCGTGGGCGAATTTGTCGACCACCTGGGCGGTGGTCAAATGGCCTTCGTGGACCAGTTCCAGCGCGGCATTGAGCGCGAACTGCACCAAGGGCAGGCCGCTCGGCGCGCCGGTGTAGGGGCGGGCTTTTTCTTCCAGGGTGTGCGGGGCGTGGTCGGTGGCGAGCACGTCGATAACGTCGCCGGCGACCGCGCGGATCAGCGCCTCGCGGTCGGCCGGGTCCTTGATCGCCGGATTGCACTTGATCAGGTGGCCGAGCTTCTCGTAGTCGTCGCGGTCGAAGCGCAGGAAATGGATGCAGGTCTCGGCGGTGATGCGCTTGCCTTCGATCGGGCCGGCTTCGAACAGCGCCAGCTCGTCGGCGGTGCTGATGTGCAGCACGTGCAGGCGGGTGCCGTGCCGGCGCGCCAGCGAGATCGCCAGTTCGGTGGATTTCTTGCAGGCCTCGCGCGAGCGGATGTCGGGATGGAAGCGGGCCGGGATGTCGTCGCCGTACTGTGCCTTGTAGCGCGCCAGTTCGGCGTCGATCATCGGCGTGTCTTCGCAGTGGGTAATGATCGGCGTCGGCACGTCGCGGAAGATCGCGTCGAGGGTGACCGGGTCGTCGACCAGCATGTTGCCGGTCGAAGCGCCCATGAACACTTTCACACCGGGCGCCGTGCGCGGGTCCAGGGTCTGGATCGCGGCCAGGTTGTCGTTGCTGGCGCCCAGGTAGAAGCCGTAGTTGCCCCAGGCGCGGCCGGCGGCGCGGCGGTATTTGTCCTCCAGCGCCTGCGCATCCAGGGTCGGGGGATTGGTGTTGGGCATGTCCATGAACGTGGTCAGGCCGCCGGCGACCGCCGCGGCCGACTCGGTCGCCATGTCGGCCTTGTACTCCAGGCCCGGTTCACGGAAGTGAACCTGGTCGTCGATCATGCCCGGCAGCAGGCGCCGGCCCCGGGCGTCGACCACGGTTTCGTTGCCGCGCGCGGCCAGGCCGCTGCCGATCTGGGCGATGCGGCCGTCCTCGATGCGCAGGTCGCCGTCGTACTCGCGTCCTTCGTTGACCAGGCGGGCGTTGACGATCAGTGTCGATGACATGAGTGCTTTCCAGGTTCCAGGGGCGGCACCGGATCGTGCCCGCCGGGGTGCAGGGGATGGCAGCGCGCGATGCGCCGGACCGTGAGCCAGCTGCCCTTGAGCGCGCCGAAGCGCTCGATGGCCTGCATCGAGTACGACGAGCAACTGGGATAGAAACGGCAGCGCTGGCCTAACATCGGACTGATCCAACGTTTGTAGCCATGAAGCAGGGCGATGAGCAGGCGGTCGATCACGTTTCCTTCATGCCGGCAACGGTAGGGACTAAGGCAGGGCCGGGGCGCTGGATAGACCCGCGGGCACTGCGTTTGGCCGGGTATTTCGCGCGGTTGCCGCGGGTGCCGCAGCAGGGTATAACAGCGCGCTTTCCCCAAACAAGGCAAGTGCAAGACGAAGGTCCGTGCGGCGTGGAAGCGAAGCCGCCAAGTTTGCTCGGACCGGGCGAAAACCGGCGTAATGTCGGATTTCACTTGCGGTCGTCGAACGCATGTGCATTTGATGACCGGGTGGGTCATGCTTGGCCCGCGAAGCTCCTGGACGGCGTCCAGGGGCGCCCTCAGGGAATAGAAGGACAAGCCGCTCGTGGCAGTGAAAAAACCTGCGAAGAAGGCCGCCAAGGCCGCCAAGAAGACCGTCAAGCCGGCCGCTAAGAAGGTGGCCAAACCCGTGGCCAAGCCTGCGCCGAAGAAGGCGGTCGCCAAGAAGCCTGCGGTCAAGACGCCCGCGGCCAAGAAGCCTGCGAGCAAGCCCGCGGCGACCAAGACGGCAGCAGTCAAGAAAGCCACGCCGAGCAAACCGGCGGCCAAGAAGGCCGCGCCCGCGAAGAAGACGGCGCCTGCCAAGGCTCCGGCCGCGAAGAAGCCGGCCGCCAAGCCGGCGGTTCCGGCGAAGAAGGCGGTGCCCGCACCGGCCAATAAATCCGCGGCAAGCAAGGACAGCGGAGCAAAGAAGCCCGAGCTTAAGAAAACTGAAGTGAAAAAGCCCGAAGCTGTGAAGCCCGCAGCCAAGCCTGCCGACAAGCAGCCCGCGTCGCCGCCGTCCTCCAAGGTCGCCCCGGCGCAGGTCGTCAGCATCTCCGACCAAAGCAAGAACACAGTGACCCAGACAGCATCCAGCAAAACTCCCGCGGGCAAGCCTGCGACAACCGCCGCCGCTCCGGCTCCGCGCCCGGCCGGCAAGGTCGCCGTGGCCGTGACCGCCAAGAGCCAACAAACCCCCGCCCCGAAAACCAAGGTCAAGGTCGTGCCCTACAAGAACGACCCCGCCACCGGTCGTCCGCTCGTGCCGGAAGGCTACAAGCCGGCGTCGGACGAGGAATACATGAGCCCGCTGCAGCTGGAGTACTTCCGCCAGCGTCTGTTGCAGTGGCGCACCGACCTGGTCGAAGAGTCGAAGCAGACCATCGAGAACCTCAAGGACGAAGTGCGCGATGTCGGCGACGAGGCCGAGCGCGCCACCCGCGAGACCGAAAACTCGCTCGAGCTTCGCACCCGCGACCGTTACCGCAAGCTGATCAGCAAGATCGACAGCACCCTCAAGCGCGTGGATTCCGGCGACTACGGTTTCTGCGTCGACACCGGCGAAGAAATCGGCCTGGAGCGCCTGGAGGCGCGCCTGACCGCCGAGCGCACCATCGACGCCCAGGAGCGTTGGGAACATCTGCAGAAGCAGATGGGCGACTGAACCGTCGCTTCGTCCCGCATCACGAAAGGCCCCGCGAAAGCGGGGCTTTTCGTTTGCGGCCGCGCCGCTACGATGCAGGCCGGGCCGGGCACGCTGTGCCGGATCGACCCCGGTACGACGCACCCACCACGAGTTGCCCAGGAGCGATGCACGATGCGCCCCACCTGCGAGATCCGCCGCGACCTGCTTGCCTTCGGGCCGGTCGACGACACCAATGTGGCGCGCTTCGACGCCTTGATCGCCGAGGCGTATCGCGCCGAGGACGAGGCCTTGATCCCTGCCTTGCTCGGCCTGCTCGACGACGATTGCGAATTCCATGAGGTGATCTTCGGCGTCGTCCACGCCGTCGAAAGCTTTGCCGCGGACCGGTATTTCGCTGCGCTGACGCAAAACCTGACGACGTTGCGGCAGCGGGCGCCGGAGTGGTGCGCCTTGTTGCACACCCGGATACTCAATTCGCCGCCGCACTTTGCCGGGTTGCTCGATGCGTTCGTTTCGCTGCAGGCAGAGGCGCGGGCGCAGGAGATCGCGATTCTCGACGAGATCGCCGCCGACCCGGACTACGCCGAGCGATGCCGGGCCGGCATCGGACGCCTGCGCGACATGTCGCCTGCGGCATCGCCGGCTTAGCCGCCGGCGGCTACCGGCACCCCGATGCGGTGATACCGTGTCCGTACCCGCACAACCCAGCCACCCTTCATGGACGATTTGCTGTTACTGGCCGCACCGGTGCTGATCATCGGCCTCAACCTCGTGCTGTGGCGGCTGTCCTACCGCTTCGACCGCGTGGCCGGCCCGGCCTTGTTCGTGCTCAACCTGCTGGTCGGCTCGCCCCTGATCGGAGCGGGCGTATGGCAGTTGGCCAATCTCGATGCCGAGCCCAGCGCCGCCGGCAGCTATGGCGACGTGCTGGTGGCGGTCGCGGCGGTGGCCTTGAACGGCCTGATCGCCCTGGTCGCCGCGATCGCGGCGGCCGTGCGCAAGCCGGCGCCGCGCGCCGACGCGGCGGAACATTCGGAAGCGGAGCGTCGCCGGGTCAGACTGCGCAGCGATTGATCCGGCCGCTGATCCGGCCGTGGCGCGGCCTCATTGCAGGTCGCGCAGGTCCAGCCGGCGCAGCTTCGGTGCCAGTTTCGCGGTCGCACCGACCACCGCCAGGGTCATGCAGCCGCCGAAGATCACCGACGGCACCAGGCCCATCAGGCGCGCCGCCAGGCCCGATTCGAACGCGCCGAGCTCGTTCGACGAGCCGATGAAGATGCCGTTGATCGACGAGACCCGGCCGCGCATTTCGTCGGGCGTGGACAACTGCAGGATGGTCGAGCGCAGCACCACCGAAACGCCGTCGCACATGCCCGACAACATCAGCATCGCCGCCGACAGCCAGAACTGCCGCGACAGGGCGAAGCCGATGATGCACAGGCCGAACCCGGCCACCGCGTACAGCAGCAGGCGGCCGGCGTTCTTCTGCGGCGGATGTTTCGCCAGCCACAACCCGATCAGCACCGCGCCGGCGGCCGGCGCCGCGCGCAGCACGCCCAGGGCCTCCGGGCCGTAATGCAGGATGTCGTTGATGAAGGCCGGCAGCAGCGCCACCGCGCCGCCGAACAGCACCGAGAACATGTCCAGCGCCTGCGCGCCGAGCACCACCTGATTATTGAAGACGAAGCGCAGGCCTTCGCCGATGCTCTTGAACACCGGCGCGCGTTCGGCCGGCGCCGGCGGTTCGGTCACGCGCAGGGAAATGATCGCGACCGCCGCGGCCAGGGCGAAACCGGCCGCGACCAGATACGCGGAGGTCTTGCCGCCCCAAGCCACCAGCGCGCCGCCCATCGCCGGGCCGAGCACCAGCCCGGTCTGCATGACCACGCTGCTGACGCCGGCGCCGCGCGCGTAGTGCTCGCGCTTGAGCACGCGCGCGAACAACGACATGTAGACCGGCGCCAGGAAGGCGCGGACCACGCCGTTGATGGCGATCGCCGCATAGATGGTCAAAGTGCCGAAACCGAACGCGCCGGTCGGCAGATAGCCGCTGGCGACGCCGGCCAGCATCAGCGTCGTCAACAACAAGCCGAGGCATGCGAACAGGCCGAGCTTGCGCCGCGGCAGGTGATCGACCGCATAGCCTGCGAACAGGGCGAAGCAGAAGTAGGGGATGACCTCGGTCAGGCCGATCAGGCCGAGCGCGAGCGGGTCGTGGGTGATTTCGTAGACATGCCAGCCGACGGTGACCGCGACGATCTGGTACGACAGCATGCCCAGCAAGCGATACACCAGCAGGCCGACGAAGCCGGGGTTGCGCAGCAGTTGCGCGGCGCCTATCGCTGGAGCGGCGGAGGTTTGAATGGTAGTGGCAGCGTCGCGGGAGCCGGTGCCGACGGCAGCGGGGCGGTCGGCGTCGGTGCTCACAGCCGGCGTTGCGCCTGGTCGCGGACGAAGGCGAGCAAGGCCGCCAGGCCGTTGCTGCGGGTCGGCGAGAGGTGCTTGGCCAGGCCGATGTCGGCGATGTAGTCGGCCTGGGTGGCGACGATCTCGGTCGCGCTGCGACCCGAGTACACACGCAGGGCCAGGTAGATCAGGCCGGAGACGATGGCCGAGTCGCTGATCGCATGGAACACCAGCTTGTCGGCGTCGCCTTCGACCACGATCCAGACCATCGACTGGCAACCGAGCAGGCGATGCTGTTCGGTCTTCCACTCGTCCGGCAGGTCGGGCAGCTTGCGGCCGAGGTCGATCAGGTACTGGTAACGCTCGGACCAGTCGCCGAAGAAGGCGAATTCTTCGCGGATCGCGGCCTGCGCTTGCGCGGCGGTGGATTCGAGCGGGAAGGGACTGACTATCATCGATTCATCACGGTAGGCGGCCGTCCCTGGCGCGGTATTCGGGGCGTGCGCCGCGGCCGTTGCCGGCCGGGCGTGCACAAGCGCAGCGGTGGTCGCCGCGACCGGCCTCAGGCCGGCTGGGTGGCGCGCTTCCTGACCCAGCGCACGCCGGCCGGCGTGTCCTCGAGCAGGATGCCTTCGCCGGCGAGTTGGTCGCGGATCGCGTCGGCGCGGGCGAAATCGCGCGCTTTCTTGGCCGCGTTGCGCTCGTCGACCAGGTCCTGGATGCGGGCGTCGTCGTCGGCATCGACCGCGCCGACGAACCACGCCGCCGGGTCTTGCTGCAGCAGGCCCAGGGCCAGGCCGGCGCCGAGCAGGTCGCGCTTGAGCTGAGCCTGTTCGGCCGGGTCGGTGGCCTTGCGCGCTTCGCCGGCGATGCGCGCCAGTTCGGCCAGCGCCTGCGGGGTGTTGAGGTCGTCCTCGAGCGCGGCCTCGATGCTGGCCGGGATCGCAACGGCGCCGGCGTCGACCTCGGCCAGCTCGCGCAAGGTGCCGTACAGACGGTCCAGGGTGCGCGCGCTTTGTTCGATCAGGCCCGGCGACCATTCCAGCGGCTGGCGGTAGTGCGCCGACAGCAGGGCATAGCGCAGCGCTTCGGCCGGATGCTTGCCGAGCAGGTCGCGCACGGTCTCGATGTTGCCCTTCGACTTGGCCATCTTGCCGCCGTCGAAATTGAGCATGCCGTTGTGCAGCCAGAAGCGGGCGAAGGTCTTGCCGCCGTGGGCGCATTCGCTCTGGGCGATTTCGTTCTCGTGGTGCGGAAACACCAGGTCGACGCCGCCGGCGTGGATGTCGATGGTTTCGCCCAGGTGCGCGGCGGCCATCGCCGAGCACTCGATATGCCAGCCCGGGCGGCCGCGGCCCCAGGGCGAGTCCCAGCCCGGGAGGTCGCCGGTCGAGGGCTTCCACAAGACGAAGTCGCCGGCGTCGCGCTTGTACGGCGCGACCTCGATGCGGGCGCCGGCGCGCATGTCCTCGATGTCGCGGCGCGAGAGCTTGCCGTAGCCGTCGTAGGTCTCGATCGAGAACAGCACGTGACCTTCGGCGGCGTAGGCGTGACCGTTTTCGATCAGGCGCTCGATCATCGTCACGATTTCGCCGATGTGCGCGGTCGCGGCCGGCTCGATCTCAGGCAGGCGCACGCCGAGGCCGGACATGTCCTCGCGGTAGGCGGCGGCGAAGCGATCGGTGATGGTCGAGATCGGCACGCCCTGTTCGGCGGCCGCGGCGTTGATCTTGTCGTCGACGTCGGTGATGTTGCGCGCGTAGGCCAGCACGCCGTAGCGGCGGCGCAGCAGGTCGGCGAGCACGCCGAACACGACCGGGCCGCGGGCGTTGCCGATATGCGCGAAGTTGTAGACCGTGGGGCCGCAGACGTACATCGTCGGGCGTGCCGGATCCAGCGGGACGAAGGCTTCGACCTGTCGCGACAGGCTGTTGTAGAGATGCAGGCTCATGGAGATACGGCTTGGGGTCGGTTCATTCTAACGGCCGATGACCCTCGCGGTGCGCGCCGCGGCGATCCGGGCCGGCGATGCGGCCGATCCGCTTCGCGGTTCGACGCGGCGGTGCCGGTGCGAACGGCGGGCAAGTGGCAGGGGCAGGGCGAGGATTCGGGCGCGACGGCGCGGGCCCGGTGCGCAATCCGGCCGGCTTCCGGCCTCCGAAGCGGCGCCGGCACCGCGCCGAGAGCTCGCAGGCTCAAGGTCTAAAGGCGGGATTCAGGCCGTGAGCGGACACTGCTCTTACACTTTGTTTACGAATCCCACTCCGCGAGCCCGATGAACCGAACCGTCCTGCAGGCTTCGATCCTGGTGCTCGCCAGCGCCCTGGCTGGCCTGTGGACGATCCCGGCGGCGGCCCAGCACACGGTCATCCAGGCCGAAAACGTGCGATTCGACTACGCCCAGGTGCTGAAGGTGACGCCGGTCTACCAGACCCTGCGCGCCACCACGGTCGAGCAGCAGTGCGAGCCGGAGCCGCCCACCCCCGAGGATTCGCGCCTGTCGCGGGTAGTCGGCGCGGTCCGCGAAGCCCTCGGCCGCGAGCGCAATCCCAAGCCCAGCACCGGCGACAACTGCAAGCCGGTGCCGGTCGAGCGCGAGTTCCGCCGCCCGATCGCCTACGACGTCGACTACGTCTACAAGGGCAGCCGGTTCCGCTCGCGCCTGCCCGAAGACCCCGGCAACAAGCTGCGGATCCGGGTCGCGGTGACCCCGATCATCACCCCGATCAGCACCTCGCGCTGATCACGACCGGCCTGGATCGGGCCTGGCCTTGCTTGGCCGGCTTGCGCCCCGGGCCTGCCCATGCGAGCATTCGCGGCCTCATGAACCCGAACTACGCCGACGCCGACATCCTGACCTCCGCCTACATGGCGGCGGGCATGACCTCGCGCGCGCGTCGACCGTTGCCCTGCCAATCAGCTGGGTGACGGCGCTCGCCGTCGTTCGTGTAACAAGCACCACACACGAAAAGCCCAGCCTTAGCGCTGGGCTTTTTTGTTTTTCGGGTCGGGAATCGGGAATGGGGAATCGGGAATGGCAGAGCAGTACGCCGTTATCCGTCTCCTCTCGCGACTGCCGGCCACAGCGCAACCGCTCTAACCGATTCCCCATTCCCGATTCCCCATTCTCGAGCTGACCAATGAAGCATTTCCTCAACACCCAGGACTGGTCGCGCGCCGACCTCGATGCGCTGCTGGCGCAGGCCGCCGCGTTCAAGCGCAGCAAGCTCGGCGACCACCTCAAGGGCAAGTCGATCGCGCTGGTGTTCTTCAATCCGTCGATGCGCACGCGCACCAGCTTCGAGCTCGGCGCGTTCCAGCTCGGAGGCCATGCCGTGGTCCTGCAGCCCGGCAAGGACGCTTGGCCGATCGAGTTCGAGCTGGGCACGGTGATGGACGGCGACACCGAGGAGCACATCGCCGAAGTGGCCAAGGTGCTCGGCCGCTACGTCGACCTGATCGGCGTGCGTGCGTTCCCGAAGTTCGTCGACTGGGCCAACGACCGCCAGGACAAGGTGTTGGCGAGCTTCGCCAAGTACTCGCCGGTGCCGGTCATCAACATGGAAACCATCACCCATCCCTGCCAGGAGCTCGCCCACGCGCTGGCCCTGCAGGAGCACTTCGGCACCAGCGACCTGCGCGGCAAGAAGTACGTGCTGACCTGGACCTATCACCCCAAGCCGCTCAACACCGCGGTCGCCAACTCCGCCCTGACCATCGCCACACGCATGGGCATGGACGTGACCCTGCTGTGCCCGACCCCGGAGTACGTGCTCGACGAGCGCTACATGGGCTGGGCCGAGCAGAACGTGGCCGAAAGCGGCGGTTCGCTGCAGGTCAGCCACGACATCGAAAGCGCCTACCGCGGCGCCGACGTGGTCTACGCCAAGAGCTGGGGCGCACTGCCGTACTTCGGCAACTGGGGCCCGGAAAAGCCCATCCGCGACCAGTACCAGCACTTCATCGTCGACGAAGCCAAGATGGCGCTGACCAACAACGGCGTCTTCAGCCACTGCCTGCCGCTGCGCCGCAACGTCAAGGCCACCGACGCGGTGATGGATTCGCCGCAGTGCATCGCCATCGACGAAGCCGAAAACCGCCTGCACGTGCAGAAGGCGATCATGGCCGCCCTGATCTAGGAGTGAGTGGAGAGGAGTGAGGAGTGAGCAGGGCTCCTGCTCGCTCGTCCTCCCTCCCGCGCTCCCGCTCTTGCTCACTCCTCACTCCTTTTCCTTTTCACTCACTTCTTTCCCCGGAAACCCCCATGACTGATCGCAATATCGTGCTGGCCTTCTCCGGCGGCCTCGACACCAGCTTCTGCGTGCCTTACCTGCAGGAGCGCGGCTGGGCCGTGCACACCGTGTTCGCCGACACCGGCGGCGTCGATGCCGAAGAGCGCGCTTTCATCGAGCAGCGCGCGGCCGAACTCGGCGTCGCCAGCCACGTCACCGTCGACGGCGGCCCGGCGATCTGGTCGGGCTTCGTCAAGCCCTTCGTCTGGGCCGGCGAGGGCTACCAGGGCCAGTACCCGCTGCTGGTGTCGGACCGTTACCTGATCGTCGAGGCCGCGCTCGCGCGCGCCGCCGAGCTGGGCTGCAAGGTCATCGCCCACGGTTGCACCGGCATGGGCAACGACCAGGTGCGTTTCGACCTGGCGGTGAAGGCGCTCGGCGATTACGAGATCGTCGCGCCGATCCGCGAAATCCAGAAAGAACACACCGAAGTGCGCGCCTACGAGCAGAAGTACCTGGAAGAGCGCGGCTTCGGCGTGCGCGCCAAGCAGAAGGCCTACACGATCAACGAGAACCTGCTCGGCCTGACCATGTCCGGCGGCGAGATCGACCGCTGGCAGGCGCCGGGCGAGGGCGCGGTGGGCTGGTGCAAGCCGCGTGCGGAATGGCCGGCGCAGTCGTTGAAGGTCACGCTGACGTTCGAGAACGGCGAAGCGGTGGCGTTGGATGGCGAGAAGATCGAAGGCCACAAGCTGCTGGCCAAGCTCAACGGTTTGTTCGCGCAGTACGGCGTGGGCCGCGGCCTGTATACCGGCGACACCACCATCGGCCTCAAAGGGCGGATCATTTTCGAGGCGCCGGGCCTGATCGCGCTGTTGACCGCGCATCGCGCGCTGGAAGAGGCGGTGCTGAGCAAGCAGCAGAACCGCTTCAAGCCGGACGTGGCGCGCAAGTGGGTCGAACTGGTCTATGAAGGCTTCTTCCACGACCCGCTGAAGACCGATCTCGAAGCCTTCCTGGCCAGCTCGCAGAGCACGGTCAACGGCGAAGTGGTGCTGGAAACCTCGGGCGGCGTAGTCAACGCGGTGGCGATCAACTCGGCGCACATCCTCAACGCCAAGGGCGCGACTTATGCTCAGGCCGCCGACTGGGGCGTGGCCGAGGCCGAGGGCTTCATCAAGTTGTTCGGTATGAGCAGCACGCTGTGGGCGGAGATCAACCGCAAGGGCTGATGCTCTTGCCAGGAGTGAGTGGAGAGGAGTGAGGAGTGAGCGAAAGCGAACTTAACCTCTCCTCACTTCTCACTTCTCACTCCTCACTCCTCACTCCTCGTCCGCCACCCAAGCGAAAGACTCGAGCCCAACCATGCTCCCCGAAGTCCTGAAGCACCTGCAGGCCCTGGTGTCCTTCGACACCCGCAATCCGCCGCGCGAGATCGGCACCGGCGGCATCTTCGACTATCTGCGCAGCCAGCTCGACGGCTTCCGTATCGAAGTCGTCGACCACGGCGCCGGGGCGGTGTCGATGCTGGCCGTGCGCGGGCAACCGCGGCGTCTGTTCAACGTCCATCTCGACACGGTGCCGTCGTCGCAGGCCTGGAGCGCCGATCCGCATACCTTGCGCGTCACCGAGGACCGCGCGATCGGCCTGGGCGCCTGCGACATCAAGGGCGCGGCCGCCGGCCTGCTCGCCGCCGCCGCGACGACCAAGGGCGATGCCGCATTCTTGTTCAGCACCGACGAAGAAGCCAACGACCCGCGCTGCATCGCCGGTTTCCTCGCCACCGATCACGGTTTCGACGAAGCCATCATCGCCGAGCCGACGATGTGCGAAGCCGTGCTCGCCCATCGCGGCATCAGCTCGGTGCTGCTGAAGTTCCGCGGCGTCGCCGGCCACGCTTCCGGTGCGAACGCGATGCAGACCAGCGCCTTGCACCAGGCGATCCGCTGGGGCGGCAAGGCCCTGGACTTCGTCGAGTCGCAGTCGCACCAGCGCTTCGGCGGCCTGACCGGCCTGCGCTTCAACATCGGCCGGGTCGAAGGCGGCATCAAGGCCAATATGATCGCGCCGAGCGCCGAGCTGCGTTTCGGCTTCCGGCCGTTGCCTTCGCAATCGATCGACGGCCTGCATGAGGGCTTCCGCGGCATGGCCGACGCCAGTGCCATCGAGAGTTACGAAGAAACCTTCCGCGGCCCCTCGCTGCCGGCCGGCGATGTCGCCACCGCCGAACAGCGGCGCCTGGAAGCGCGCGACCTTGCCGACGCGCTCGACCTGCCGATCGGCAACGCGGTGGATTTCTGGACCGAGGCCTCGCTGTTCTCGGCCGGCGGCCTGACCGCGATGGTGTACGGCCCCGGCGACATCGCCCAGGCCCACACCGCCGACGAGTGGGTCGCCCTGGAACAACTGCAGCGTTACGCCGACAGCGTCGCCCGCATCATGGACAACAACGCGCAATGAGCATTTCGATGGACGCCCACCTGCAAACGCGACAGACCATCGTGCGCCTGCTTTCGAGCATGGCCAGCGCGAAGGAGATCTCGCAGTACCTCAAACGTTTTTCCCAGCTCGACGCCAAGCGCTTCGCGGTGGTCAAGGTCGGCGGCGCGGTGTTGCGCGACGATCTCACCGCGCTGACCTCGTCGCTGGCCTTCCTGCAGGACGTCGGCCTGACCCCGATCGTGATCCACGGCGCCGGCCCGCAGCTCGATACCGAGCTGGCCGCGGCCGGCATCGAGAAGCAGACCGTCAACGGCCTGCGCGTGACCTCGCCGGAAGCGCTGGCGATCGTGCGCCGCGTGTTCCAGGCGCAGAACCTCAAGCTGGTCGAAGCCTTGCAGACCGGCGACGCGCGCGCGACTTCGATCATCTCCGGCGTGTTCGAGGCCGATTATCTCGACCGCGACACCTATGGCCTGGTCGGCGAAGTGCGCGCGATCAACTTGGCGCCGATCGAGGCCAGCCTGCAGGCCGGCTCGATCCCGGTGATCGCCAGCCTCGGCGAAACCGCCGGCGGCCAGATCCTTAACGTCAACGCCGATTTCGCCGCCAACGAGCTGGTGCAGGTGCTGCAGCCGTACAAGATCGTGTTCCTGACCGGCACCGGCGGCCTGCTCGACGACAACGGCCGGGTCATCGACTCGATCAACCTGTCGACCGAGTACGAGCACCTGATCCAGCAGCCGTGGATCAACGGCGGCATGCGGGTCAAGATCGAGCAGATCAAGGATTTGCTGGACAAGTTGCCGCTGACTTCGTCGGTGTCGATCACCAAGCCGGCCGAACTGGCCAAGGAACTGTTCACCCACAAGGGCTCGGGCACCCTGGTGCGGCGCGGCGAACGCGTGCTGCAGGCCGAGCGTTGGGACCAGCTCGACCTGGTGCGGCTGCGCAGCCTGATCGAGTCGGCGTTCGGGCGCAAACTGGTCGGCGACTACTTCGACACCACCACGCTCAAGCGCGCCTACGTCAGCGAGAACTACCGCGCCGCGGTGATCCTGATCGACGGCGGCGGCCACACCTATCTGGATAAGTTCGCCGTGCTCGACGACGCCCAGGGCGAAGGCCTCGGCCGCGCCGTGTGGCAGGTCATGCGCGAACAGAACCCGAGCCTGTTCTGGCGCTCGCGCCACGGCAACCCGGTCAATCCGTTCTATTACGCCGAGTCCGACGGCTGCTACAAGCAGGAGAAGTGGAAGGTGTTCTGGTACGGCATGAACGGTTTCGACGAGATCGCCGAATGCGTGGCGTTCTCTTCCCAGCGCGACCCGACCCTGCAGGACTGAGCCCATGAGCGAGGACCACACCGCCGCCGCCTGGCACCGGCCGATCCGATTGAGCGGCGAGCACGTCACCCTCGAACCGTTGAGCTATGCGCATGCCGACGGTTTGCGCGTCGCCTTGGCCGACGGCGAGCTGGCGCGCGCCTGGTACACCAACGTGCCGGCGCCCGAAGCCGTCGAAGCCTATGTCGATGCGGCCCTCGCGATGCAGGGCAGGGGCACGGCCTGGGCCTATGCGGTGCTCGATGCGGCCGGCGAGGTGGTCGGCAGCACCCGCTATTACGACATGGACGCGAGCGTGCCGCGGGTGCAGATCGGCTACACCTTTTACGTGCCGCGCGTGCAGCGCACCGGCCTGAACACCGAAGCCAAGCTGTTGCTGCTCGGGCATGCCTTCGAGTCGCTGGACTGCATCGCGGTGGGCTTCGAGACCAGTTGGTTCAACCTGGCCTCGCGCACCGCGATCGCCCGCCTCGGCGCCAAGCAGGACGGCGTGCTGCGCAATCACCGCCGCCATGCCGACGGCAGCCGCCGCGACACCGTCGCGTTCTCGATCATCGACAACGAGTGGCCGGCGGTGAAACGTAATCTGCAGTACAAGCTCGAACAGCATGCTTCCGGAGGCAAGACCCATGGCTAAGACCCTAGGCATCGTCGGCGCGCGCGGCCATGTCGGCGCCGACCTGATCCGGCTGATCGCCGCGCATCCGCAGTTCGAGCTGGCCTTCGTGTCCTCGCGCGAGCTGGTCGGGCAACCGGTCGCCGACCACATTCCCGAATACGCCGCGAAAGGCGGCGACCTGCGTTACAGCTCGCCGAGCCACGAAGAGCTGCCGGGCCTGGGCGCCGACGCGATCGTGCTGGCCCTGCCGAACGGCAAGGCCGCGCAGTGCGTCGCCGCCTTCGACGCCGTCGGCGCCGAACCGGTGCTGATCGACTTGTCGGCGGATTACCGCTTCGACGACCACTGGTACTACGGCCTGCCGGAGCTGACCCGCGGCCAGTACCACGGCCAGCGCCGGATCAGCAATCCGGGTTGCTACGCCAGCGCGATGCAGTTGGCGATCGCGCCGTTGCTCAACGTGCTGGAAGGCCCGGTGCAGTGCTTCGGCGTGTCGGGTTATTCCGGTGCCGGCACCTCGCCGTCGGACAAGAACGACCCCGACAAGCTGCGCGACAACCTGATGCCGTACGCGCTGACCGGGCATATGCACGAGCGCGAAGTCACCCGTCACCTGGGCCACCCGGTCGAGTTCATGCCGCACGTGGCCGCGCATTTCCGCGGCCTGACCATCACCTCCAACCTGCATCTGTCGCGCCGCTTCGAGCGCGAGGAACTGGTCGAGCACTACCACCGCCATTACGACGGCGAGCCGATGGTGCGGGTGCAGGAAGAGGCGCCGTGGGTCAGCGCGATCGCCGGCAAGCACCACGTCGACATCGGCGGCTTCAGCATGTCCGAGGACGGCCGCCGCGTGGTGGTGGTATCGACCCTGGACAACCTGCTCAAGGGCGCGGCGACGCAGGCTTTGCAGAACCTCAACCTGGCATTCGGTTTCGACGAGCTGGCCGGCATCGAAGTGGAGTCGCGACCGCAACCGTAACCCCAAGCCGTTCCCCCCCTTGGAAAAGGGGGGCAGGGGGGATTTGCTGTTGCCGTTGTTTTTGTCGTTGGTCGAGCAAGAGCAAGAGCAAATCCCCCCTAACCCCCCTTTTCCAAAGGGGGGAGCGGGACGGTAAGTAGGTTGGTGGTCGGTGAGTCGTTCGAAACCCAGGAGTAGGTCGCCATGCGTCTGTCGCGTTACCTGTTGCCGACATTGAAGGAAAACCCCGCCGACGCGCAGATCGCTTCGCATCGCTTGATGCTGCGCGCAGGGCTGATCCGCCAGGAAGCCGCCGGCATCTATTCCTGGTTGCCGGCCGGTCTGCGGGTGTTGCGCAAGATCGAGGCCATCGTCCGCGACGAGATGAACCGCGCCGGTGCGCTCGAACTGCTGATGCCGACCCTGCAACTGGCCGACCTGTGGCGCGAGAGCGGCCGCTACGACGCCTACGGCCCGGAGATGCTGCGCATCAAGGACAGGCACGAGCGCGAGCTGCTGTACGGGCCGACCAACGAGGACATGATCACCGCGATCTTCCGCGCCAACGTGCGGTCCTACCGCGCGCTGCCGATGAACCTGTACCACGTGCAGTGGAAGTTCCGCGACGAGCAACGGCCGCGCTTCGGGGTCATGCGCGGGCGCGAGTTCCTGATGAAGGACGCCTATTCCTTCGACCTGGACGAAGCCGCGGCGCGCCGGTCGTACCGGCGCATGTTCGTCGCCTACCTGCGCATCTTCGCCCGCATGGGCATCCGCGCGATCCCGATGCGCGCCGAGACCGGCCCGATCGGCGGCGATCTCTTGCACGAGTTCCTGGTGCTGGCGCAGACCGGCGAGTCGGCGGTGTATTGCGACCGCGCCGTGCTCGATCTGCCGATTCCCGGCGACGACACCGACTACGAAGGCGACCTGGAACCGATCGTGCAGGCCTGGACCGCGCGTTACGCCGCCACCGAGGACGTCCACGACATCGAGCGCTTCGAGCGCGAGGTGCCGTCCGAACAGCGCGTGCAGACCCGCGGCATCGAGGTCGGGCAGGTGTTCTACTTCGGCACCAAATACTCGGCACCGATGAAGGCGCTGGTGACCACGCCCGAGGGCGACGAGCGGCCGATCCACGGCGGCTCCTACGGCATCGGCGTGTCGCGCCTGCTCGGCGCGATCATCGAGGCCGGCCACGACGACAGCGGCATCGTCTGGCCCGATGCGGTCGCACCGTTCCGCGTCGGCTTGGTCAATCTCGACCCGGCCGATGCGCAAGTCGAGGCCGCCTGCGTCGAACTGCAAGCGCAGCTCGAAGCGCGCGGCATCGACGTATTGCACGACGACACCCCAGAACGCGCCGGGGTCAAGTTCGCGCGCATGGACTTGCTCGGCCTGCCTTGGCAGGTCGTGGTGGGCCGGCGCGGACTGGATCGCGGTATCGTCGAACTCAAGCGCCGCGCCAGCGGCGAACGCAGCGAACTGACGCCGGCCGACGTGCCGGCGCGGATCGAAGCGAGGAACGAGTGAGGAGGAGCGAGTAACGAGTAAAGCGTTGCTTGCAGTTCCCAGTTCTTGGTTCCTCGCTCCTCATTTCTCACTCCTCACTCCTCACCCCTCACCCCCACACCAACCTCTAGCCCCCCGCGAGCCGCCCTCATGTCCGATCTGCTTTGGCAAAAACCCGGCGTCAAGGTCGACGCGCGCATCCAGAACTTCCTCGCCGGCGCGGACGTGATCCTCGACCGCGAATTCTTCCTGTTCGACATCCAGGCCAGCGCCGCGCATGCGCAAGGCCTGCAGCAGATCGGCATCCTCAACGCCGACGAGTTGGCCGGCCTGACTCGCGAGCTCGACGTGCTGGCGGAGGACTTCCGCGCCGGCCGCTTCGTCCTCGACGAACGTTTCGAGGACGGCCATTCGGCGATCGAAGGCCGTTTGATCGAACGCCTCGGCGATGCCGGCCGCAAGATCCACACCGGCCGCAGCCGCAACGACCAGATCCTGGTCGCGACCCGACTCTGGCTCAAGGATCGCCTGTCGCATCTGTACGCGCTGTGCCGCGAGACCGCCGAGGTCGCCTTGGCCCGCGCTGAAGCCGAAGCGCAGTTGCCGTTGCCGGGCTATACCCATCTGCAGCGCGCGGTGGTGTCCTCGGCCGGTATGTGGTGGGGCGCCTGGGCCGAAGGCTTCATCGACAACGCCGTGCGCGCGCAGCAGACCCTCGATTGGGTCGACGCCAATCCGCTCGGCAGCGCCGCCGGTTACGGCGTCAACCTGCCGCTGGCGCGCGACCATACCACGCAAGCGCTCGGTTTCGGCCGCCTGCAGGTGTCGGCGGCGTATGCGCAGCTCTCGCGCGGCAAGTTCGAGCTCGGCGCGATCGACGCCTTGTCGACCGCGGTGCTCGACCTGCGCCGCCTGGCCTGGGACCTGAGCCTGTTCACCACCGCCGAGTTCGCCTTCGTCGCGCTGCCGGCCGAGTACACCACCGGCAGCTCGATTATGCCGAACAAGCGCAACCCCGACGTGATCGAGTTGATGCGCGCGAGTTATGCCAGCGTTGCCGCCGCACGCTCGGAGATCGAGCATCTGCTGTCGTTGCCGTCCGGCTATCACCGCGACCTGCAGTTCTCCAAGGGCGCGATTTTCCACGCCTTCGGCCGCGGCCTGGCTGCGCTCGAACTGCTGCCGGATCTGCTGCGCAATCTGGAATGGAAGTCCGACAACCTGCGCGCCGCGCTCGACCCGTCGATGTACGCGACCGACCTGGCCGTGGACCTGGCTCGTCAAGGCGTGCCGTTCCGCGACGCCTACAAGCAGGCGGCCGATCCGGCGCGCTGGGCCGAAGGCGATCCCGAAGCCAGTCTGGCCGCGCGCGTGTCGCCCGGCGCGTCCGCCGACCTGCGCCTCGACGTGCTGCGCAGACGCTTGCAGGCACTGACATGAGCGTCGCGGCAAAGGATTTCATCGCCCAGCCTTTGCCGAACTGGCGTCGCGCTGTGCTCAAGGTCGGCAGCAGCTTGCTGGCCGGTTTCGCCGACCAGGCCGGCGGCGGGCTCGACCCGCGCTATGCGGCCGGGCTGGCGCGCTTCATCGCCGAAGCGCGCGCGCAACAACGCGAAGTGGTGCTGGTGTCGTCCGGCGCAGTCGCCGCCGGGCGCAGCCGCATCGAGGCCGGCGGCAACGGCCTGGTATTGCGGCAGGCCTTGGCCTCGCTGGGCCAGGCTTCGCTGATCGCATTCTGGCAGGGCCTGTCGCCGGTACCGGTGGCGCAGGTGCTGTTGACCCACGACGACCTGCGCAACCGCCGCCGCTATCTCAATGCGCGCGCTTCGTTGCGCGAGCTGCTGCGGCTCGGCGCCTTGCCGGTCATCAACGAGAACGACACCGTCGCCGTCGACGAATTGAAACTCGGCGACAACGACAACCTCGCTGCTGCGGTCGCGTCGCTAGTCGATGCCGACCTGCTGCTGATCGCGACCGACATCGGCGGCCTCTATAGCGGCCATCCGCAGCGCGATCCGACGGCGCGGCCGATTGCGCAGGTCGCCGTGGTCACGCCGGAACTGCTCGACGCCGCCAGCGGCGGCGCCGGCACGCTCGGCACCGGCGGCATGCGCACCAAGCTCGAAGCCGCGGCCAAGGCCGCCACCGCCGGCATCGCCACCGCCTTGTTCTGCGGCCGCGATGCCGAAGTGGTCGCCGCGCTCGGCGAAGGCCGCTTGCACGGCACCCTGGTGGCGGCGCGCAGCGACCGTTTGCGTGCGCGCAAGCAGTGGCTGCGGCATGCGCCGGCCAGCGGTTGCCTGCGCATCGACGCCGGCGCGGCGACGGCCCTGCACGATCGCGGCGCCTCGTTGTTGCCGGGCGGAGTGGTCGCGGCCGAAGGCGAGTTCCGCCGCGGCGACGTGGTCGAGCTGCGCAGCGTCGGCGATGCCGCCGCGGTGCTCGGGCGCGGCCTGGTCCAGTACAACGCCGGCGAGGTGCGCCGGATCGCCGGCCGCCACAGCCGCGATATCGAGGCGCTGATCGGTTTCCGCTACGGTGAATCGGTGGTGCATCGCGACGATCTGGTGCTGCTCGATCGCGCCAGCGCGCCGTCCCAGAGTTCCAATGGCGACGCCGGTCCCGGCGCCGTCACCGAGTTGCCCAAGGAAGTCTTGCCATGAGCGGTTATGTCCGGGCCCTGGCCCAACAGGCGCGCGACGCCTCTGTCGTCCTCGCCGCGCTCGACGGCGACGCGCGCCGCCGCCTGATCGAGGCGATGGCGGCGCAGCTCGACGCTTCCAGCGAGCGCATTCTCAGCGCGAATGCCGAAGACCTCGGTCGCGGCGAAGCGGCCGGCCTGAGCGCGTCGATGCTCGACCGTCTGCGCCTCGACCCGTCGCGCCTGGCCGCGATCGCCGGCGCGCTGCGCGAAGTCGCCGCGCAGGCCGACCCGCTCGGCGAAATCACTCGACGCGAAACCCGGCCCAACGGTTTGGTGATCGAACGCCAGCGCGTGCCGCTGGGCTTGATCGCGATGATCTACGAGGCGCGCCCCAACGTCACCGCCGATGCCGCCGCGCTGTGCCTGAAAGCCGGCAACGCGGTGCTGCTGCGCGGCGGGTCGGAAGCGCGCGCCAGCAACGCGGCGATCGCCGCCTGCCTGCATGCGGCACTGCGCGAGCAGGGCCTGCCGGCCGCGGCGGTATCGTTGATCGAAGACCCGGCGCGCGAGCATGTGCTCGAACTGCTGCAACTGTCGGACCTGGTCGACCTGGCGATTCCGCGCGGCGGCGAGGGGCTGATCCGTTTCGTCGCCGAACACGCGCGGGTGCCGGTCATCAAGCACTACAAGGGCGTGTGCCATCTCTATGTCGACCGCGCCGCCGAGATCGAACTCGCACTCGGCCTGCTGATCGACGGCAAGGCCTCGCGGCCGGGCGTGTGCAACGCGCTGGAAACCGTGCTGGTGCATCGCGACATCGCCGCCGATTTCGTCCCGCGCGCGCTCGTCGCGCTGGCCGGACGCGGCGTGCAGGTGCGCGGCTGCGAGCGCACGCGCGCGCTCGCGGCGGACCTGCCGGCCGGCACGGTGCAGCCCGCCGATGAGGGCGACTACGCCGCCGAATACCTCGACCTGATCATCGCCGCGAAAGTGGTCGATGGGCTGGACGAAGCGCTCGCGCACATCGCCCGCTTCGGCTCCGACCACACCGAAGTCATCGCGACCGAAGACGCCGCCACCGCCGAGGCGTTCGTCCGCGGCACCCGCAGTTCGGCGGTGATGGTCAACGCCTCCTCGCGCTTCAACGACGGCGGCCAGCTCGGCCTCGGCGCCGAGATCGGCATCTCGACCACGCGCCTGCACGCCTACGGCCCGATGGGCGTGGAGTCGCTGACCATCGAGCGTTTCGTCGTGCGCGGAGCAGGGCAGGTGAGGCACCCCGAGTCGCAGAACCGCTGACCGCGCGCGCGGCCGACTGGGCCCTGTAGGAGCGACGCAAGTCGCGACCGCAGGGGTTCCAGCTTGCGCCGCACGCCAGGATTCGCAGTCGCGGCTCGCGCCGCTCCTACAGGGAGCGATTCACCTGTATCCAAAAATACCGCAAAGCCGTCTGGGCCCCCTGTAGGAGCGACGCAAGTCGCGACCGCGGGGTTCCCAACTCGCGCCGCACGCCAAGATTCGCAGTCGCGGCTCGCGCCGCTCCTACAGGAAGCGATTCACCGGCAGTCCTATCTCCGCCGGCTTTGCATCCCAAAAAACCACGCAGCCGTCTGGGCCCCTTGTAGGAGCGACGCAAGTCGCGACCGCGGGACTTCCAGCTTGCGCCGCATGCCAGGATTCGCGGTCGCGGCTTGCGCCGCTCCTACACAGAGCGATTCACCTGTATCCGAAGAACCGCGCAGCCGTCTGGGCCCCCGGTAGGAGCGACGTAAGTCGCGACCGCGGGGTCTCCAGCTCGCGCCGCACGCCAAAATTCACGGTCGCGGCTCGCGCCGCTCCTACAGACAGCGATTCGCCTGCATCCCAGAAATCCGCGCAGCGGTCTGGGCCCCTGTAGGAGCGACGCAAGTCGCGACCGCGGGGTTTCAGCTTGCGCCGCACGCCGGGGTTCGCAGTCGCAGCTGACGCCGCTCCTACAGGAAGCGATTCGCCTACATCAGGCAGCGATCCACCGGCGTTCCTATCCCCGTCGCCAGTGCCGCTTCAAAGTCCGGCGGATTTCCCGGAATCCCCACCCACCGCCATCGTCTCTTCGATCCAGCCGGCGTAGTTCCCCAGCCGCACGCCGTAACTGGTCTCGCCGTATCGCCCCGGGCGCAGTTCGGTGCCCTCGACCAGGCCACGCTTCCACGCCGTTACGCCTGCGACCTGCCATTGCTTGTCCACCGCGACCAGGATCGGCCCGCCGCTGTCACCGCTACCGGCGGAGGCCTCCAAAGGCAGCGCGTTCGGCGGTGCGTCGAAGGTGTAGCCGATCCAGCGGGTTTCCTCGGTGCCGATCCGGTTGTAGCCCTGGCGCAGGGCGGTCCGGTTCGGTCCATGCAGCGAATGGCCCTTCGAGCCCGTCCCCGTGGCGCCGCGCCCCATGATCCGAACGACCTTGCCCAATGCCGAGCCGTGGTAGATGCGCGCGGGTGCGACATCGCGCACCGGCTCGGCAAGCTCTATCAGGGCGATGTCGTCGGAGGTAGCGGCGAACGCGAAGAACGCCTCCCAATCGCCCGATTTCAGCGCGGCGTCGATCATCGCCTGAGGCGGCTGCTTATAACCCGGATGGACGACGATGCGGCGTACCGCACGCGGCGTGCCGCCGACGACCACCGCATCCACGGCCTGCTGCCAGGCGACGGCATGGGCGGCGGTAACGACCCACTGCGGCGCGATGAGCACCCCATGGCCCTCGCCAGGCATGTCCGCCAGCGCCGGGAATTCGGAGGCCGCCATCCGATAGCGCAGATCCGGGACATCGTCGCGAACGACGATCGCGTCGGCACCGAACGATGCCAGGACAAGCAGCAGGGCGGCAGCACGCATGCGCAACATCCATTGTCGGAAAGCGCCATTGTCGGGTTCGAGGCGCGAGATTGGCTAGATGGCGGCCCCGGGACATTCGGTCGCAGACCGCCCCTGTAGG